>RGZZ01000282.1 GCA_010028905.1 Pseudomonadota bacterium
GCCCTCCACGAGACCATCGACCGTGGTGGCCGCATCGCAACCGACGATGCGTGCACCCTGCTCACCCATCCGGACATCCTCGCGGTCGCCGCCATGGCGGACGCGGTGACCCGCCGCAAGTGGGGCGACCAGGCGTTCTACAGCGCCCCCACACGCGTCTCTCTCCTTTCCGCGTGCAGCGCGACGTGCGCGATCTGCGCCCCCCTCCCCACCGACCTCGCGAGTCGACTCGCCGAGCAGGTCGGTGCGTCGGCGGCGGAGATCCATCTGGTGGGTCTGCCCGCGCAGCTGCGACTCGACGCGCTGACCTCCCTGATCCGGTCGCTCAGAGACCGGCTGCCGAGTGCCTGGATCCAGGGCTTTGGGGCACCCGATCTGAACACCCTCGCCCTCCGCGAGGCGTGTGGCGCGGGCGACGTCGCCACCGCGCTGCAGCGTGCAGGTCTCGACGGTCTGCTGGGCCTGCACGAGGAGGTGTGCACCCAGCACGGTCGCCGGCTTCTGCCCGATGACCTCGACCCCTCTCCGACCGCTCTGTCGGCGGTCGAACAGGCACACGCCGCCGGGCTCACCTCCATCGCCACCCTCACCTACAGACCCGGTGACGACGCAACGTCGATCGTCGCCCGTCTCGATGCGCTTCGCGAGCGGCAGCGCGCCAGCGGAGGGTTCTCGGTGTTCACCGCGCTCCCGATCGATCTCGAAGCGGGCACCCAAGATCGCGAGACCCCCAGCGGATATGAAGACCTGCGCATCATCAGCGTGGCGCGCCTCTTCCTCGACAACATCCCCCACATCCGGGCCCCCTGGCTCGCACTGGGCCTCAAGATGGGACAGGTGGCCCTCTCGTTCGGCGCCGACGACCTCGGCTGGGCGCCGCTCGATCCACATGCGCGGGCCTACTCCCCCTCGACCTCGTTCATCAGCCTCGATGAGGGCGAGCTCGTTCGGCTGACGGCCGCCGCGCGCCGTCGAGCGACGCGCGTCGACGGCGCCTACCGAGCGTTGGCCGCCGTATGACGCTGCGCCTCGGTCTCATCGACTACGTCAACATCTTTCCCCTCACCCACCCATTGGAGGAAGAGGGGCGATGGCGCTTCGAACGCGCGACCCCAAGCACCCTGAACCGCCTCCTCGCAGATGGTGAGCTTGATGCCAGCCCTGTGTCGTCCATCGAGTACCCGCGTCATGCCGACCGCTACGTCCTGCTGCCCGACATCTCCATCTCGAGCGGCGGAGAGGTGCAGAGCGTCGTGCTCTTCAGCCGCATTCCCCTCGAGCAGCTGCACGATCAGCCGCTCGGCATATGCGCATCCACGGCGACATCGAGAGTGCTGCTGCGCATCGTGCTCGAAGACCACGTGAACGTGACCCCCCGCTACCTCGAGCACGCGACCCTCGAGGGCGCGCTCGAGGGACAGTGGCCCGCGGTGCTGCTCATCGGCGACGACGCCCTCGCCTTCCGGCGTGCAACCTTGCAGAGCCCGGCGCTGCGCGATTTCTCTCCCCACGACCTCGGCGCCCGATGGACGGCGCTCACCGGCCTGCCCATGGTGTTCGCCGTGTGGGCCGTGAGACGGGAGGTGGCCTCTTCCCCCGAGGTGGCCCGCCTCATCGATGATCTCCGCGCCTCCCGCGAACAGGGGAGCCTGCTCCCGCCGTCGCTTCTCGCGCGGGCGCAGACGCGCACCGGACTGTCGCACGAGGCGCTGATCGACTACTACCGACGCCTCCACTTCACCCTCGGCCCCCGCGAAGAGCGCGCCCTGCTCGCGTTCTACGCGCGGGCAGCGGCCAAGGGGCTCTGCCCCCCCTGCGCGCGCATCGAATACGCCCTCACCCTCCCCCCGTCGACGGTGGCGCCCGCAATGGGCGCAGCCTGCCTGGGGGGAAGCCCACTCGGAGGAACGCCATGACCCTCGCCATCTCCGACGCCCTCGACGCCACCGCGGCGACGGCACTCATCGCACGCATCGAGCGCCGCGAGCGGCTGCGCCCCGCCGACGGACGCGCGCTCTTCGACCTCGATCTCATCGCCCTCGGACGCCTGGCCGACGAAGAGCGTCAGCGACGCCACCCCGGCAACGTGGTCACGTTCATCAAGGACCGCATCCTCAACTACACCAACGTCTGCATCACCGACTGCCAGTTCTGCGCCTTCTACCGCAGGCCCAAGCACCCGGAGGCCTACCACCTCCCCCTCGACGAGATCCTCGACAAGATCGGCCAGACCGTCGAGATGGGCGGCACCCAGGTGCTCATCCAGGGCGGCCATCACCCCTACCTCAAGATCGAGTACTTCGAAGACCTGTTCCGCGCCATCAAGCAGCGCTACCGCATCACCGTGCACTCGCTCTCCGCCCCAGAGATCGACCACATCGCCAAGGTCTCGAAGATCTCCATCCGCGAGGCGCTCGAGCGGCTGCACGCGGCGGGGCTCGACTCGCTTCCTGGGGGGGGCGCCGAGATACTGGTCGATCGCGTGCGCAAGGAGATCAGTCCCAAGAAGGTCAGCGCCGATCGATGGTTCGAGGTGCACGAGACCGCCCACGCGATGGGCTTGAGAAGCACGGCCACCATGGTCTTCGGCCTGGGAGAGACCCTCGAGGAGCGAATCGAGCACCTCGAGCGCGTTCGCGACCTGCAAGATCGCACGGGCGGCTTCCGCGCCTTCATCCCCTGGTCGTTCACGCCCTATCGCAGCGAGATGGAAGCCTCGAGCGACGCCCCTGGTGGTGTCGACTACCTGACCACCATGGCGGTGGCGCGACTCTACCTCGACAACATCCGCGACCTGCACTGCGGCTGGCTCACCGAAGGCCGCAAGCTCGCCCAGATGGCGCTTCGCTTCGGCGCCAACGACCTGGGTGGGATCTTGATGGGCGAGAAGGTCATCGAAGCCACCGGCGTTGACTTCCAGATGAGCGTCAACAACGTGCTGAGCATGATCCGCGGGGCGGGATTCACCCCAGCGCAGCGCGACACCACCTACGCGGTTCTCCGCGTGTACGGCCCAGACGAGTGGGATTGAAGGCGATGATGGCGATGCGTCAGCGTCAGGGCGTGACAACGCCGTGACCCCTCTTCACGAGAGCCTTCGCACCGTGGCCCTGGCAGGCGGTGTGGGCGGCGCCCGCATGGCCGACGGTCTCTACCGCGCACTGGCGCCCGACTCCCTCACCGTCGTGGTGAACACGGGAGACGACTTCGAGCACTTCGGGCTCACGATCTGCCCCGACCTCGACACGGTCATGTACACGCTGGCGGGAATGGCCGATCCGGTGAACGGCTGGGGCGTGGCAGGCGACACGCGCCACGCCATGCAGCAGCTCGCCGCGTATGGTGCCGATGACTGGTTCATCGTGACCGACCGCGACCTCGCAACCCACGTGCGCCGGACCCATCTGCTGCGCCAAGGCGGCTCGCTCACCGCCGTCACCGATGCGCTGAGGGAAGCCCTCGGCGTGCGGGCACGGCTGCTGCCCATGGCTGATCGACCCGTTTCGACCTGCATCGTCACCCAGGCCGGGGAGCGATGTGCGTTCCAGGAGTGGTTCGTGCGACGCCAGCAGCGCGACCCCGTGGCCACGGTCGAGTTCACCGACGTCGCGCTCGCCCACGCTCCCGCGGGGGTGAGCGAGGCCCTTGCCCAGGCCGAGCTCGTGGTGGTGTGCCCGTCGAACCCGTTCCTGAGCGTGGCCCCGGTGATGGCCGTGCCAGGGCTTGCCGACAGCCTGCTGGCCAGTCCGGCCCTGCGCGTGGGCGTGAGCCCCATCGTCGGGGGCCAGGCGCTGAAGGGGCCCGCAGCGGCCATGCTGGCCTCGATGGGACACGAGGTGAGCGCCCTCGGCGTGGCGCGGCTGCAGGCTGGGCTCGTGCATACGTTCTTCATCGACGAAGCCGACGCGCATATGGCCGACGCGATTGCCGGCCTGGGCATCGAGCCGGTGGTTGCCCCCATCATCATGCGCGGCCCCGACGACCGCGAAGCCCTGGCGCGCCGCATCATCGCGCACGCCGTAGCGCGGCGCGCGTTGGCCTCTTCGCCATGAGGGTCGCGGCCGTACCGGTGAAACCCATGCGGGACGCGAAGAGCCGTCTCGACGTCGATGATCGCGGCGAGATCGCCATCCGCATGCTCGACCACGTGCTCGAAGCACTGGTCACCTCACAGTGCTTCGACCGCATCGCGGTGGTATCACCCGACCCCGCCGTGCTCGCGCGGGCGGAACGCGCCGGTCTGGTCGCTGTCGAGCAGCGTTCGATCGGCCTCAACCCCGCCTGTGAGGAAGCCGCCGCCTGGGCACGGACCTGTGGGGCCGACCTGCTGCTGCTCGCCCACGCAGACCTCCCCCATCTGCGCCCCTACGACGTGCGCCAGATGGTCGAGAGCACGGAAGCGGTCTGGAAGAAACCGTCATCCGCCCTTCGCCGCGCGCGCGCGCAGGGTTTGGTGGCCCTGGCACCGGACCGACACGGCACGGGCACGAACGTGCTCATCGCCTCCCCGCCCGACGTGATGCGCTTCGCCTTCGGAGTCGACAGCCGGATGCGCCATCGCGAGGCCGCTCGGCGGGAAGGCGTTGCGCTGATCGAGTTCGTGTCGGCGGGAACCGCGTTTGACGTCGATACCTCTGCCGACATGGCCGAGACCCCCCCTACACTCGAAGCGCCGCTGCTGGAGTGCACCGCATGAGCGTCACCTTCACCCCCGTCACAGGGCTTCCGGAGATCTGCGCCGGCGACGACCTGGGAGCGCGTCTGGCCACGCATCTGAGAGGTGATCTGGAGACGGGTGACATTCTCGTGATCACCCAGAAGATCGTGAGCAAGGCCGAGGGACGGCTGGTCGCACTCGAAGAGGTTCAGCCCTCTCCGCTGGCCGAGACGTTCGCGCGGGCCCACGACCGCGATCCGCGCCACATCGAGGTCGTGCTGCGCGAGAGCCGGCGCGTGCTGCGCATGGCGGCTGGAGGTCTGGTCATCAGCGAGACCCACCACGGCCTCGTCTGCGCGCACGCCGGGGTCGACATGTCGAATGTCGACGGCGGGGAGACAGCGTGCCTGCTGCCCGTCGACCCGGACGCGTCCGCCCTCGCGCTGCACGAGCAGCTGAAGGCGCTGCTCGACCTGCACGTTCCCATCATCATCTCCGACTCGTTCGGACGGGCGTGGCGCAACGGCATCGTCAACGTGGCCATCGGGGTTGCTGGCATGGAGGCCCTGACCGACTACCGGGGTCAGGTCGATGCGGGCGGCTACGAGCTGAAGGCCAGCCTCATGGCCACTGCCGACGCGCTCGCGGCCGGTGCCGAGCTGGTGTGCGGAAAGAGCGACGGCGTCCCGGTGGTTCGGGTGCGTGGCTTTGGCTACACGCGCGGGGCCGGCAGGGGTGCCGACCTCATTATGGAACCTACCCGAAACCTGTTCCCGTAGCCTGCGCCTCCGCCAACACGACAGACGCGCAAGCGCGACCCAGATAGCTAGAGGGAGACCGGCATGAAGAAGTTCATTGGCTATGCGGCGATGTTCGAGCAGTTCGCGCCCAACCCGCTCCTCGACTGGTGCGTAGAGGCTGAAGCCGCTGGCTTCGGCGGCATCATGACGAGCGACCACTTCAACCCGTGGACGCCGCAGCAAGGGCAGAGCGCCTTCGTGTGGACCTGGATGGGTGCCCTCGGCCGGGTGGTCTCCCTGCCGTTCATCACAGGCGTGACGCCCCCAGGCTACCGCTACCACCCGGCGGTGGTTGCGCAGGCCGCAGCCACCACCGAAGCCATGTTCCCGGGGCGCTTCACGCTGGGGCTGGGCGCGGGAGAGGCGCTCAACGAGCACATCATCGGCGGCTACTGGCCCGAGGCGCCAGAGCGGGTCGAGCGTCTGTTCGAGTGCATCGAGATCATCCAGAAGCTGTTCACCGGCAAGAACGTCAAGCACGCGGGCAAGTACTACAAGCTCGAATCGGTGCGCCTGTGGACCATGCCCGAAGCGCCGCCCCCCATCGTGGTGGCGACCTCCGGACCCATCGTCAGCACCAAGACCGGACGCCTGTGCGACGGCATCATGACCGTGGGCGCCGCCGACGAGAAGATCAAGATGCTGCTGGGCAAGTTCGAGCACGGCGCCAAGGAGGCCGGCAAGGACCCGAGCGCTATGCCGCGCATCCTGCAGCTGCACGTCTCGTGGGATCTCACCCACGAGAAGGCCACCGAGAACGCCATCAAGGAGTGGCCGAACGGCGGCATGAACTTCCCCAAGGCCGACATCCGCGATCCCGAGGTCTTCGAGGCAATGGCCCGTCTGGTGCGCCCGGAGCACTTCGTGGGGCGCGTGCACATCTCTGCAGAGGCTGACTTCCACGTCAACCTGATGCAGCACTTCGTCGACATGGGCTTCGACCAGATCTACGTGCACAACGTGGGACGCAACCAGTCGGAGTTCATCCGCTTCTACGGCCAGGAGGTGCTGCCCCGGGTGAAGTGGGCCTGACCCGCCGACGAGAGCAGAACTCGACTCTTCAGTGTCGATTGATACGAGAGGGAGACGTGGCCTGATGCTGACATTCGGTTTCACCATGAAGATGGACTGGGAACCCCCGCAAGTCATCGAGCTGACACAGAAGGCAGAGAACGCGGGCTTCAGGTACGGCTGGCTCTTCGACTCGCATGTGCTGTGGCAAGACCCCTACCCCTATCTCGCGCTGATGGCCCAGAGCACGCAGCACATGCGCCTGGGGCTGTGCGTCACCAACCCCGTGGTGCGTGACGTCACGGTCACCGCAAGCGCGCATGCCACCCTCGACCGCATCTCGAACGGCCGCGTCGACCTCGGCATCGGCCGCGG
>RGZZ01000283.1 GCA_010028905.1 Pseudomonadota bacterium
GTTGATGACGATGCTCTCCACACTCTCTCCGGCCCTCTCTGCGCTCTCCCCCACCGCACCGTTCCCCCGATCCGTCCCTCCAGCACCGGACCTGATCGCCGGGGTCAGCCCCAACGAACCCGCGCTCCCCGAAGAGCAGCCTGCGCTCCCCCTCATGCGCGCGCGTCGCGTCGCCCCGCCTCTGCCTGAACCACCGCCCGTCTCTGACGAGCCGATCTGCGCTGAGGACGTGCGCGTGGCGAACGCACTCACCGGCGCGTTGCAGGGAACGCTTCTCGGCGCCCTGGCGTGGCTCGCGGCCCCCGTGGTGGTGTGCCCGCCATGACCGTCGTCGGAGCGATTGCAGGTGGCGTCAGCGGCGCGGTGGCCGTGAGCGAGATGGCGGCCAGCCACCGTCACAGCCGCCTCGGCAAGGCCTTCATGGGAATGCTCGGCAGCGTGGCCGGTGGCTTCGTCGGCGCCGTTGGTGGAGCCCTGGCTGGCGCCAGCCTGGCAGCCCTGGGCCCGGCCGGCGGCGCCATCGTCGGCGCTCTCGCCGGGTACTACGGCGCTTGCGACTGACGTCGTCGCTGGCAGCGCAGCGCTCGGAAGCTCAGCTCATGGGCCGGGCGGCGTTGCCACGGCGATGACCCGAAGCTCCGTGGTCTTCGCGGGGGCCTCTCGTGCCGGCGCGTGCCCACGCCACCATTCCCTGGCGTGCTCCTCGGTCCACTGGGCGACACACGCACAGGCCAGAAATGCGTTTCGCATCTCACGTGCATCGCTGCAGCGATCGGCGGGTGATTTCGACAGGCCGCGCATCAGCACGGCCTCGAGATCAGGGGGAACCGAAAACCCGAGCGCGGCAAACGAACGGGGGGCGTCGCTGACGTGGGCCATGAGCGTGTCCATGACCGATGTGCGCACGAATGGGAGCGACGCGGTCAGCAGGAAGTAGCCGACCCCGGCCACCGCGTACAGATCGGCTCGACCATCAACCGGCTGCCCGAGCACGTTCTCCGGAGCCATGAAGGCTGGTGTACCGCAGATGGTGGTGGTGGCGGTCACACGCGGAGACGCGGCGTCGAGGCTCTTGACGAGGCCGAAGTCGAGCACCTTCACCAGATCGGGAACCCCTCCGCGCAGCGAGACCATGATGTTCTCCGGCTTCACATCGCGATGGATGAGGCTCATCTCGTGGGCCTCTGCCAGCGCGTCACACACCTGCGCCAGCAGGCGCGCCACACGACCTGGGGGCAGCGGCCCGAACCGTTCCACCAGCTTCGCGAGGTCCAGCCCCTGGAGGTATTCCATGGCGTAGTAGAAAACGCCATCGGTTGTGTGGCCGTAATCGTAGATCGCAATGGTGTTCGGATGGGTGAGGCGCGAGCCGAGCCGCACCTCGCGCTCGAAGCGCTGCCGGTCTTCATCGCTCGACGCGTTGCGCATGATCTTCACGGCGGTGTCGCGCTGCATGAGCGCGTGACGGCCCAGGTACACCTCGCCCATGCCGCCTTCGCCGAGCTTGCGCTCGATGGCGTACTGGCCGAGCCTCTCGACCTTCGCCTGCGCCTCGGCCAGACGACGCTGGTTGCGGCCGTGCACCCAGGCCCAGGCGGCCAGCCCGAGGTGCGCACCGTGGCATAGGCCTCGTCACGATCGAGCTTCACCGCAACCCCGAAGTCATAGGCTTCGAGCCACTGCCAGACCGCAACGCACATCACCCCCCGATAATCGCGATAGCCATCGAGGTCGATGCCGCTGCCGCCCTGCACGGCCGACGCGATCATCTGCGTGAGAGGCTGGGCCTTGAGCGGCAGCTGTGATCGCTGACCGGTGCGGATATCGACACCAGGGTTTCGAAGGTCGAGCGTCAAGATGGTGGAGCGGGTTCCCTGGGGCAGAACGCCGGCCGCCACGATCTCATCGAGATATCGGCTCTCGTTGAGCATGCGCCCATCCCGATCGAAGGCTTCGCTCTCGCCTGTCTTTCCGGGGCGCGTCTGGTCGAGGAGCGCGCTGAACTTCGACGCATCGAGGGTGAGCACGAGCACGAGGTCGGGCTTGCTCGCCCCAGGGGCAGCCACCCCCACGAACGCGAGAAGCTCCACCGATTCCGCGGAGCCGAGATCTGAGAGCATCGGAGGGGTCACACACGCTTCCCCGCGCAGCGCTCTCGCGAGGTAGGGCTGCGCGGCCTGGGGAAGCGGCTTTCCCTTCAGCGAAGCGTCGTTGACGCCCGCCACGATGACCCCCTGCGCATTCACGAGCGCCCCGTGATCAAAGTTGAACGGTCCCGCCACGTGCTTGAGCAGATCGCGCAGGAGCGCCACGCCGCCCGGATCGCGCGCGGCCTGCGCCACCGCGCTGCGCACGCGAGGCGCCTGGGAGAGCACCGACAGCAACGCCTCGCGGTCATCGAGCCATGACGTCACAGAGCGCACCGAGGTGACGAGCATGGCATCGAGGTTACCCTGCACCGTCGAGCGCACCTGACCGACCACGGTGCGGTCGACGACCCAGCCCAGCGCCGCCAGCGCCAGCATGACCGCCAAGAGAGAGACCCACATTGCGGGCGAGACGCCGCTCGAAGATCACGGTAGTGGTCACCCGAGGTCAGTTACCCCCACGGCCTGAACCCTCCTTCTCATACGCAGTGCGGGTCCGGTGCTGGCGCGAGAAGGGTCGTGCCGTGAATGTCGAAATACCCCTGCCATGGCGGTCAGTTCTGATACCCATCTTGCGGCGCTCGAAGCCGAGAGCATCTTCATCATGCGCGAGGTCGCGGCAGAGTTCCGCAACCCGGTCATGCTCTATTCCATCGGCAAGGACTCGAGCGTGATGCTTCGTCTCGCCGAGAAGGCCTTCCACCCCGGACGTCTCCCCTTCCCGCTGCTTCACGTCGACACGCGCTGGAAGTTCCGTGACATGTATGCGATGCGAGACGCCGTTGCCGCCAAGCACGAGATGCGCGTATTCGTGAACCCTGAGGCGGTGGCGCTCGACATCAACCCCTTCGACCACGGTGGACACCGTCACACCGACCTCTACAAGACCCAGGGGCTGCGACTTGCCCTGCGCGAAGGACGGTACGACGCAGCCTTCGGCGGCGCGCGGCGTGACGAGGAGAAGTCACGTGCCAAGGAGCGGGTGTTCTCGCTTCGCGACAAGCATCAGCAGTGGGATCCCCGGTCCCAGCGCCCTGAGCTCTGGAACCTCTACAACTGCCGGATCCAGGAAGGCGAGAGCATGCGCGTGTTCCCGCTCTCGAACTGGACCGAGGCCGACATCTGGCTCTACATCTATCGCGAGAAGATACCCGTGGTGCCGCTCTACCTCGCGCGTGAGCGACCCGTGGTCGAGCGCGACGGCACCCTCATCATGGTCGATGACGCGCGCATGCGCCTGCTCCCCGGAGAGACGGCGCGACAGCGCCTGGTGCGGTTTCGGAGCATCGGGTGCTATCCCCTGAGCGGAGCCGTGGAATCGTCGGCGGAGACACTCGAGCAGGTGGTGTCCGAGGTGCTCGCGTCACGTCGCTCGGAACGTCAGGGGAGACTGGTCGATCGTGACGCCGACGACGGGCTGGAGCAGAAGAAGCGCGAGGGCTATTTCTGATGACCGCTTCCACCCGCCCGCTGCTGCAAGCCCAGATCGATCGCGATCTGCTGCGCTTGCTCACCTGCGGAAGCGTCGATGACGGCAAGAGCACGCTCATCGGCCGCCTGCTCCACGACAGCGGCCAGCTCTTCGAAGACCAGCTCGAGGCCCTCAAGCGCGACAGCGCTCGACTGGGCCACGCGGGCGACGCGCTTGATCTCTCGCTGCTGACCGACGGCCTGAAGGCCGAGCGAGAGCAGGGCATCACCATCGACGTCGCCTTTCGATACTTCTCCACATCCCGCCGCAAGTTCATCATCGCCGACACCCCTGGCCACGAGCAGTTCACGGCCAACATGGCCACCGGCGCGAGCGTCTGCGATCTGGCCGTGGTGCTCGTCGATGCCCGCCATGGCCTGCTCGACCAGAGCCGGCGGCACACCACCATCGTGGCGCTTCTCGGCATCAAGCACATCGTCGTGGCCGTGAACAAGATGGACCTGGTGGGGTGGGATCGCGCGACCTTCGAATCGATCCGCACCGACTTCGCCCGCTTCGCCGCTCCCCTCGGCGTGCCGGATCTGCACTTCATCCCGCTGTCGGCCCTGCACGGCGACAACGTGGTGCGCCGCTCGACCGCGGCCCCATGGTTTGCCGGCCGTCCGCTGCTCGAGCTGCTCGAGACCATTCATGTGGCATCTGACCGCAACTTCGTCGACTTCCGCTTCCCCGTGCAGCGCGTGGTGCGTCCAGACGACAGCTTCAGGGGGTATGCCGGAACCGTCGCGAGCGGACAGGTGCAGGTCGGAGACGAGGTGACCGCGCTGCCTTGCGGCCGGCGCACGCGCGTGTCGAGCATCGTGACCTACGACGGTGATCGCGACGAGGCGATGGCCGGCGACGCCGTGACGCTCACCCTGGCAGACCCCATCGATGTCAGCCGCGGCGACATGCTCTGCCACACGCTCAACCAGCCGCTTGGAGAGCGAGAGATCGAAGCGCAGGTGATCTGGTTCGACGATGAGGCGCTGACCCGAGGCAGCAGCTGGCGCCTGAAGCACACGACCCGTGCGGTGACCGCCACGATCACCGATCTGGTGGGGCGAACCGACATCACGACCGGCAATGTCATGGCCACCGATGCGCTCGAGCGAAACGGCATCGGCACCTGCGTGCTGACCCTCAACCAGCCCGTGTTCTATGATCCCTATCGCATGAACCGCAGCACGGGAGCCTTCATCCTCATTCACCCGCGCACGAATGCCACAGCAGGCGCCGGGCTGATCGTGGCGCGACATCCCCGCGCGCATCTCACCCCCGACCCGCAGGTTCTCGTGGGGCCGGCCATGCCCGAGGTCTCCCCAGAGATGCACGCCCGCGCCCTGCGACAGACACCCTTCACCATCTGGCTGACCGGCCTTCCCAAGAGCGGCAAGCTCCCCATCGCATACCGACTCGAGAAGCGCCTGCACGACGTGGGACTGCACACATGCGTGCTCCCAGCGAAGCACATGCGACACGGCATCAGCGCTGATCTGACGTTCTCCGCCGATGACCGGGGGGTTAACGCAAGACGCCTCGCCGAGATCGCCCGCATCGTGAATGACGCCGGGCTCATCGCCATATGCACATCGGTGAGCCCCTACCGTGCCGATCGGGAGCGCGCCCGCACGGTCATCGGCGCGCATCGCTTCATCGAGGCATGGTGCTCAGCGCCGGCCGAAGCCTGTGAGGCGCGCGACGCAAACGACCTCTACAAGCGCGCCCGCCTCGGCGAGCTGCGGGCGTTCACCGGCGTGAGTGCGCCGTACGAGATGCCAGAGTCGGCCGACGTGACCTTGCCCATCCACGAGGAGACACTCGACGCGCTGGTCGACCGCCTCGTCGCCGTGATCGCGGCGCGCGGCCTGTACCCCTGAGACCTTCCCCTTCGCTCACGGCGCCGATACGAACCCTTTGCGCATCGCGTACAGCACGGCCTGCAACCGGTCCGGGACACCGCACTTGCGATAGATGCTGCGCAGGTGGGTCTTGATGGTGTTCTGCGCGACACCGAGACGCTCGGCGATCTCCTTGTTGTTGAGACCTTCCGCGGCCATGGTGAGGATCTGGCGCTCCCTGCGGCTCAGCAGAACCGAGTCGGTTCGTACCGAATCGGGGTTCGTTCGACGCAGCTTTGTCACGAGCATGCCCGCCAGCCGTGGATCGATGTGGCTCTGCCCCTCACAGACATCGCGCATCGCGCGCAGCACCTCGTCGCGCGACGCAGATTTCAGGAGATAGCCGTCGGCTCCCGCCTCGAGCGCCTCGACCACGAGCCGCTCATCGCTGTGCATCGTCAGCAGCAGCACGCGCAGGCCCGGATGCGCAGCCTTCAGCTCGCGCGTGCACCAGATGCCGTCGTTCAGCGGCAGCTCGACATCGACGAGCACGAGATCGCACGGCGTGCTCGACACCACGTCGAGCGCCTCCTCTGCCGACACAGCCGTGCCCACGACCTGCACGAATCCGCTGAGCTCGAGAAGCGTGCGCAGCCCGTCTCGAACGACGACGTGATCGTCGACCATCACCACGCGCACGAGTCGCTCACTGATCATCGCCTTCTCCAATCAGCGGGAGCTCGAATCTCACCGCCGTCCCCCCGATGCTGCGCGGCTGCACCTGCAACCGCCCTCCCAGAAGCTCTGCTCGCTCCCGCATCGATCGAATCCCGAAGCTTCGACGCCGGTTCTCCTGGAATCGCTCATATCCCCCTGCCGGGGCCGTGCCGTCGTCCTCGATGCTCCCCTCGAGGGCGCGCTCGTGCGCCTGCAGGGAGACCCGAGCCCGCACGGCACCCGAGTGGCGACGCACGTTCACGAGAGACTCCTGAACGATGCGGTAGAGGAACAAGGCGTGCAGACGCCCCATGCTCGGCAGACGTTCAGGAAGGTCGAGGTCGAGCTGTATCGATGATTCTCGCCTGAACTCATCTGCAAGACGAACGAGGGCGTCGATCACCGTGCTCGCGTCGAGAGGCGGCGTTCGAAGGTTGTAGATGAGTCGCGAGAGCTCTTCGAGAAGGCGCTGCACCACCTGGAGGCTGGCACGCAGCTCTTCGTGCGCGCGTCCCGTGTCGGCGTCAAGAATCTGCTGCACAGCCTGCATGCGATAGAACACACCCGCGAGCGGCTGCGAGATCGCATCGTGGATCTCGCTCGAGATGAGATGGCGCTCGTTCTCCTGGAAGTTTGCGATCTTCTCGAGCCGGGCGCCGCTGATG
>RGZZ01000284.1 GCA_010028905.1 Pseudomonadota bacterium
CGCCTCTTGTCTCCTCACTGTGATTGGAGAGCATTTCCGAGGGACCAACCTGTCAACCTCTTCTGCGGGAGCGCAGCAGCGGTTCTTCGACCACGGTCGCAGTCCACACCACACCCGTTCCCTCTGGACCCCTCCGTGCGCCACGCACACGAACCTCGATGTAACAAAAGTCCCCCAGTTCGGGTCGAAGCCCCCGTGAGAACATCGACACGAACCATCGCCACACTCACCGTCATTGTCACCGTCATCACCATCGCCATCACCGTCGGCGCGGCCAAGGCCCGCCCCGCCCTCGACCCCGCGCAGTACACGCGCCAGACCCTGACGCACGGCGGCGTCGAGCGCGCGTATTATGTGCACATGCCCAAAGGGCATACCCCCACGCGTCCCCTGCCCGTGCTCATCTTGCTGCACGGCGGCGGAGGCAGCGCGACCCAGGCCCTCACCAGCTATCCCCTGCTGCCCCTCAGTGACCGCGAGGGGTTTGTACTGGTGGCCCCCAACGGCACAGGCCCGCTGCCCGCCGAGAAGATGCTCACGTTCAACAGCGGGTTCGGCTTCGGCTGGGCCTACAACCACCACGTCGACGACACGGGCTTCATTCGCGCGCTCATCACCGAACTGGCCAAAACCCAGTCGATCGACCGCCGGCGCGTCTACCTCACCGGCATGTCGAACGGGGCCGTGCTCTGCCACTACGCGGCCGGAGCAAACGCCGACCTCATCGCGGGCATCGCCCCCGTGGTGGGATCCGCAGGCGGCAGCGTTTCAGACCGCACGCCCCTCACCTGGCCCGCCAGACCCGCGCGCCCTCTCGACGTCATCATGTTCAACGGTGCCCTCGACCAGCACATCCCCCTCGAAGGGGGCTGGCAGAAGAAGCACGCCGAACGGGCCCCGCGCTTCATCGCATCGGCGCAGCAGACGGCGAACTTCTGGATCGAGGCCAACGGCTGCAATCCCACGCCGAAGGTCGAGGAGATGCCCGCCCAGCAGGCCACCCGCTACACGTGGAGCGGGGGCCGCGAGGGCACCCGCGTGGTGCTGTACGTGCTGCACAACCAGGGGCATGCCTGGCCAGGAGGCAAGGGGGCGAGAATCGTGGCCGACACGCCCTCGCCTCTGCTCGACACAGGTCAGGTGATGTGGGATTTCTTCAAATCGCGCACCCTGTGAGGCGCTGAGACAAGCGTGGGCGTCGATGTGACGCACGGGTAGAACGTGACAGCGGGCCTGCGCCCCAGCCTTGACAGGTGCTTCTCTGGGAAACCTCCACTTCTTCAGGGAGTGTTCCTCGACGACCCCCATCACGATTGGGGGTATCTCACCACTCACAGGCACAACGGGCTGGGACGCGCGTGCGCCGAACCGCGCCGCTGGCCTCGATGATCACGAGAGCGGGGTTGAGCAGCGTGGTCTTGCCCGCACCCAGCTAGCCGCCGATCACCGTCAGTCGAATGGCCGGAACGTTCCTGCGCCCCCGAGGAAGAAAGCTGGCTCCGTATGCGGTCGCTCCGGGGCCTGTGGAATGGATGACAAGAAGCCCGCGACCCTCATCGGGCTGAGAGGGTTCACGAGCTCCCCCGGATCCGTGCCAGAGCAAGTGTCCTCGACAGGGGCGGTGAACAGGCCGAGACAGCCCACCGGCGGTGGACGTTGCAGGCGGTTTCACATCGACCGTTGAAGGCAACGTCTGCCAGACACGTCTCGTTCCGCTCGCGTTGAATACGCGCGTCCTCCCTCCGCGCTGCGCCACGATCGCAGGTCTACAACCCATCTTCCAGGCGGTGTCCTTCGTGCTCGAACACGTTCCGAGTTTCGTCGTCTTCGTCACCCTGCTCAACCTGGCAATGAGCGCCGACGTAACCGACGTGAGAAACGCCCTTCGTGATCATTCCCTGATCGCGCGAACCGTGCTCTCGGTGCTCGTGCTCGTCCCCATGTTCGCCCTCGGGCTTACGTTCATCGATGCCATCCCCCGCCAGACACAGATCGCGCTGATTCTTCTCGCTGTGGCTCCAGGCGCGCCACTGGCCGCAAAGCGGGCGACCGCCCTGGGCGGAACGCTGCCCACGGCCGTGGCGCTGCAGACCACTGTGGTCCTTCTCGGCGGATTGACCGCCCCCCTCATGCTCATGGGCATTGCGCGCATGCACGGCGCCGAAGCAGACATCCCCTACGAATCGCTTGCTGCGCAGCTTCTCATCACGCAGCTGGTGCCGCTCGCCATGGGAATGGCGCTTCGTCACTTCGCGCCCCGTGTCGTGGGGCGCATCAGCGCGCCTCTCGCCACCATCGCCAACCTGTCGATGCTGTTGCTCTCCCTGGTCGTCGTGGTCAAGCTGACCCCTTATATGCGCGATCTCGACGGCGCGTCCTGGCTGGCCCTCTTCACCTTCTCGGCCTTCGCGCTCACCGTGGGCTATCTGCTCGGCGGCCCCTCACCGGAAGACCGAAGTGCCGTAGCCGTCTGCAGCGCCAACCGCAACCTGGGTCTGGCCGTGCTCATCGCAAGTCTGCTGGGCGACGGTCACGTCGGTGTGAAGGCCATGCACCTGGGCCCCACAATCACGGTGTTCGCCGTCGTCAACTTCGGGGTGAGCACGGTGGCCGGACAGCTGTGGAGGCGCATAGAGGCCCGCGAGCAAGCCTCAGCCCGCGAACAGGGCGCGAGTCCGACGCACTGAGCACAGCGACGGCAGCATTCATCCCCAGGGCCGTCGCGCGAACACCGTTACGCCCTCACGCGCAATGCGAGGTTCCCCGTGCCAGCCCACACCGTCACGTTCCATCTTCACGGCCCACGTCTGTGGCAGTACGCGCACCCGAAGCCCAGTACTGCCACATCGGTGGTACTACTGCGCACTTACGGCCCACATCTGTGGCAGTACGCGCACGACGGCGCACTCGCCTGGCACGAACGTGACAAACTCAGGGAAGATGCTCGAGGTCGTCCAGGTCTTTTGGTCGACCGGAGGCGCGCTTGTTCTTCTTGAGGTCGTCAAGACTGATCACCCGCACCGGCAGGCCATCAAGGGTGACCTCGAGACCTCTGACGAGGCAATCCCAGAGCTCCACGCCGTGAATGAAGTTTGAAACCTCGATGCGGTAGGGGGGCATGCCCATTCGAATGATTGTGTTCTTCTCGAGGAAGAGGCTCGGTGCTGCCTCGTTTGCTGCAAATCCGAAAGCCCGTAGCACATCGGCCATCTTCTGTGCAGTTGCTTCGTCGCGCGGGATCCAGATGTCGAGGTCGCCCGTTGCACGCGGATAGCCGTAGTAGCCGACTGCGTATCCTTCGATAAGGAGGTAGGCTACGTCATGGGCGCCGAGCAACCTCAAGAACTCTCTGAAGTCTGCTGTCAGTGATGGCATTTCCATAGTTGATGCGGCGCAGCTCTTCAATGTGTTGAAGTCGCTCTTCGGGAGAGCGCGACCACCAGTACTCGCGGTTTCGCTGCTCTTCGTCGGAATAGCTGTGAAACACTTCGATGACTCTCTTGACGCGCTGCTCTGGAATCACACTTCGCCCTCCACGTCGTCTTTCTGCTCAGCTGATGACGTTGCCTGCCGTAGAGGTGCGTCAACCTGTTAACAGGAAGGTTTGGCAACGTTTCCCCGATCAGACGACACCCTCACGGCCCCCATATGTAGCAGTACGCGCACCCGAAGCCCAGTACTGCCACATATGGGGTACTACTGCGCACTTACGGTCCACATCTGTGGCAGTACTCGCACCCGAGCGCTCGCACGCCCCCGTGCGCCCCGACCCTACACCAGCTCGATGTCGTCGCCCGCGGTCTCCTGCTGGCAGTAGTAGCACAGCAGCCGGATGGGGGGCTCGCGCCGCAGGGTGCGAAAACGCGTGGGAACGGGCTCGTGGCGGGTGATGCAGCCGTGGTTGCCGCAGCGCGCCAGCCCTACGTGCTCATCGGGCAGGCGCACCTTGAACTTGCCCGTGATGCGCGAGTCTTCGATGATGTTGATGGTGGCGTTGGGCGCCACGAGGGCGATGCGGTCGATCTCCTCTTGCGTGAGAACGCGGTTCTCCACCTTGAGGAGATCCTTGCGCTCGAGGTGCTCGCTCTTGAGGCCGAAGCCGATGGTCACGAGCGAGTCGCTGCCCACCAGCCCCAATATGTTCACCACCCGCCGCGCCTGCCAGTGGGGGATGTGGTCGATCACCGTCCCGTTCTGGATGCGGTAGACCCGATACTCGCGGTTGACGTCTTCAGACGACGCGCTCATGGCCATCTCACTCATGCGCCCCTCCCCGCCGCAATGAGACGCAGCAGCGCCTTGCGTACCGGCACGCCGCCGGCCGCTTGCTCGAAGTACCAGGCGTGCGGCGTGGCGTCGACGTCGGTATCGATCTCGTCGACCCGCGGCAGCGGGTGAAGCACCCGCATGTTCGGGCGCGCCTTCTCGAGCAGCGACGCGGTGACGCGGTAGGTGCCCCGCACCTTCTCGTACTCGCTCTCGTCGGGCATGCGCTCGCGCTGGATGCGCGTAACGTAAAGGATGTCGACGTGGTTCACCACTTCTTCAAGACGGTGATGCTCATGCACCTCGACGCCACGCTCGCGCAGCTGGCGCACCTGCTGGGCGGGAAACGCCAGCCCCTCCGGCGCAGCCAGGTGCAGCACCGTGCCCTCGACCATGGCCAGGGCGTCGGCCAGCGAGTGCACCGTGCGCCCGAACTTGAGATCGCCCGTGAGCGCCACTTCGAGACGGTCGAGACGCCCCTGGGTCTTGCGGATGGCGTACAGATCGAGCAGGGTCTGCGTGGGGTGCTGGTTCTTGCCGTCGCCCGCGTTGATGACCGGCACCCGGCTCACGTCGGCCGCCCAGCGCGCGGCGCCGTCGCGTGGATGGCGAAGCACGATGGCGTCGCAGTAGGCCTCGAACATCTTGATGGTGTCGTGAAGGGTCTCGCCCTTCTTCACCGACGTGCCCTCGGCCGTGTCGAAGCCAGCGGCCGTTCCACCGAGCTGATGCACGGCGGTGAGGAAGCTGTTGCGTGTTCGGGTGCTCGGCTCGTAGAAGAGCAGCGCCACCTGCATGCCCTTCAGGTCGTCGGTGCGACTGTCGCCCAGCGACTCGGCCACGTCGAGCACCTGCTCGATCTGGGCGCGATCGAGATCAACGATCGACACCAGGCTGCGGCCACTCAGGGCCGCGTCAACGCTCACTGCCACGCCAACGCCTCCACGGTTTGTTGCGCCCGTTGATTCGCACGCGTCACGGCGCTTCCTGCAGGGGATCGCTTTGTGTGCGCACGCAACGCGTCGCTCTCTGCACATCCCACACCCCCGACCGGAGATGAACACCCCGCACGTCGCGTCTGCATCCGTGAACGGGAGATGAACATCCCCCGCCCGGTCACCCCGCCGAGAGCGTGCAGCGCACGCGGGTGCCTCCCTCGCCTTCCGACTCGATGGTGAGCAGGGCGCCGATGATCGATGCCCGCTCGGCCATGAGGCGAAAGCCGAGGCCATCTCCTCGCTCGATGAAGGGCGCAAGCCCTCGGCCGTCGTCGATGACCGAGAGCTCGATGCGGTCTGCGTCGCTGTGGAGCCAGACGAGAATGCTCTGCGCCTTGGCATGGCGCACCGCATTGCTGAGGGCCTCCTGGGCGATGCGATAGAGATGCGAAGCACGCTCCATGTCGATGTCGATGAGACGCGACAGCTGAACCCGCAGCTCAACCCGAATCCCTCCGAGATCAGCGGTCTGGGTGACCAGCGCCTGCAGGGCCTGCACCAACCCCTTCGTCTCGAGCTCGACCGGGTAGAGGCCGCGCGCGAGATCGCGCGTCTGGCCCACCATCTCGCCGACGATCTCCGCGGCTCTGTCGGCAAGCTGCACAAGCGCTTCGTCGACCGCCTGCTCACGCAGCCGCCCGATCAGGTTGCGCACGAGAAGGCCCACGCCCACCAGCTGCTGGCCGAGGCAGTCATGCAGATCGCGACCGATGCGACGGCGCTCGCGCTCGGCGCTGTCGAGCACCTCACGCTGCAGGCGCGTCCGATCGCTCGAATCGTCGATGGTGACCAGGTACGATGCCCCTTGCTCGTCAAGGGCCGCCTCGACGATGAGCTCGACCGCGGCGGTACGTCCACGCGCGCTGCGCACGGTGGCCGGACAGATGACGCGACCCGCCGATGAGACCCGTCGATCGAGGAGATCGGCAAGCAGGCCGCACGCGACGTAGTCGAACAGCGACGTGCCGGCAAGCACGACCGGCGCGCATTCGAAGAGATGGAGGGCGCTCTGGTTGGCCCAGTCGATGCGACCGTCGCCATCGATCATCAAGATGGCGCACGGCGCAAGATCGACGACGCGGCGCCAGCGCAGGGCGGCGATCTCGAGGCTGCGCCAGCGGTTCTGGGGGGGCACGGCGCTCGCGGCGCCCCGAATCATTGTCAAGGTCTTGGCCATGGCAGATCTCCGTTGATCATCTTACCCAGCCCTCACCGTGTCTCTTCAGTGTACCCCGTCGACGCCAACCTCAAACCTTCTGGCGCGCGAAGAACGAGGGGCACACGCGCGCGAAGTCGAACCTTCCTCCTGTTCGCGCGCATGTCGCCGACCCTGACCGTGCAGATGCGTGACGCCGAGGCTGACCGTGCGCGTCACGGTCGCAAACCCTGGAGGAATGCTTTCATCGTGCGCCGACGCCTCATCGCCATCGGAGACCTGCACGGCGACGTGCACCGCCTCGTGCGCATCTTGCAGCGCCATGAAGTCTTTCTGCCCGGCACCCGCAAGTGGGCGAAGGCGGCCAACACCGTCGACGTGGTGCTGCTAGGCGACTACGTCGACTGGCGCGGCGAG
>RGZZ01000285.1 GCA_010028905.1 Pseudomonadota bacterium
TCGACAGCCGGGGGCGCCTCGAGCACCGCTGAGACCTCTTCCACGGCGACGGCTGCGCCGACCAGCGCGGCAGCAACAGGCGCTTCTGCGAGCGGTGCGCCCTCTGATGCCTCTGGAGCAGCCGTGCTGCTACGGCTGGTGATGGGAATGACGTCCGGGTGCGTGGTATCGAGGGAAGCCACCCGCAACGTGAGCTCCTCTATGCGCTCGGCCACGTCGCGATAGCGCAGTTTCACCGCCGCGCACTCGTTGTACATGTCGAGCGCTTCTTGACACCGGCCGGCCTCGTAGTACAGCGTGGCCAGGTTGTAACGCGTCTCGAGAAGATCCTCTTCGTCAGCGCCAGGCGTTTCGAGGACGCGCTGCAGCTGACGCACGGCCAGATCGATGTACCCCGCTCTACGAAACAGCAGGGCCAGCCGGTTCAGCGCCTCGATGCGTCGAGACGCGTGCTGCAGGGCTGCCTGATACTGAAGCAGGGCTTCCTCGTAGAAGCCCATCTCGCGGTAGAAGTCACCAAATCGCAAGCAGCGTTCGGCGTCATCAGCGCCTTCGTGGTTCGTGACCTCCACGAGGATGCGATCGATGGCCTCGCTGCCCAGGACCGTTCGCGCCAGATCGGCGGCACGGGCCATGTCTCCCGTGCGGGCCGACACGACGGCCAGGCGCTGCGAGACGTCGCGGTCGCCAGGCGCGGCTTCACTCAAGCCGATCAGCAGCGGCAGCACCTCCGCGAGGAAGCCCCGCTGGTACAGCGCGTCGGTGTACCGTGTAAGATCGGCTGACGACTGCGGGCGCAGATCCCGCAGGCTTTTCCAGACGGCTCGCGCCGTGTCGAGGTCCTTGCGCGAGAGGGCATGGTCGATGCGGACGAACTGCACCTCAGCGGCACGCTCGAGGTCATCGGTGGCTACCAGGAGATCGAAGACGCGCCCATGGAGGATCGCCGCAAGATCGGCATCGCCGGCTTCCTGTGCGCGCGTGGCGAGCTGCGCCAGCATCTGCAGGGCCTGACCCTGATCTCCCTTTCGCTCGAGCAGGGAGAGAAGGAATGTCTGCGAGACCTCCGTCTCGAGCGGACGTGACTCACGAACAAACCCCTCGACAAGGCGCTCGAAGATCTGTACGCCCTGATCGAGCTGACCCGTGCTTGAATAGAGGTCGGCGAGAGCGGGAAAACAGGCACGTGCGCGGTCGAAGTCGCTTCCGCGAAGGGCCGCCTCCACGATCTCCTGGAACTCGGCAATGGCCTCTTCGTCTCTCCCCTGACCGCGATAGAGCTCGGCGGTGCGCTCACGGGTCTGCCAGTAGAGATCATGTCGCCCCTGCGCACGGTAGACATGGGCCATCTTGTCATAGATGTCGATGACGCGGGTGTTGTCGCCGCTTGCCAGTGCGGCGCTCACCACCTCTTCGAGAAGCCCCTTGCCCTCGTCGAGACGGTTGTGCTCGAGATAGGCTGTCGCAAGCTCGAGACGAAGGTCGAGGTTCATCGGGACCAGGCGCATGCACTCTGCCGCTGCCTGGGCCGCCGACTCGAGCTGGGCACGCTCGAGATGCTGATGGAAGAGCCCCCTGTACTGCTCGGAGGCCTCGTCTTCACGCTCCACGTGCGCCAGCAGCTCCCCCAGTCGCTGACGGAGCGACAGGTTCGAAGGGTCGACGGCGACACTCTCGCGCAACGCCCCCAGGGCGGGTTCAACGAGATTGCGTGCCAGGAACTCCTGTATTGCGAAGGCAAAGTGACCCAGCGCCTCTGGGTGCTGGCCTTGATGGGCCCGAACGCGCGCGAGGCTCAGGTGCGCCGGCAGGTGATCCGGCCGATGCGCCAGGATGGCCGCGTACATCTCGGCCGCCTTCTCCAGCGACCTTCTCCGCAGATGGAGGTTGGCCAGCAAGAGATACTCCCGCAGCACCGACTCCACGTCGCCCGACTCCAGGCGCAGGGCACAAACCCGCATGCGGATCTCGGCGTTTTCTGGCTCGTAGCTCAGGAGACGACGATAGACGGCCTCTGCCTCGCGCACGAGACCCGCTGCGCGAAGCGAAGCCGCAAGCTCCTCTGCCTGATGGGCCGCCGCTTCAAGATCACCCGTGCTGAGCGCCTGCTCGAACAGGCGCAGGCGCACGTCGGAGCGACTCGGGTCGACCTCGAGGATGCGCCTGCAGAGATCTCGCGCCTCATTCACGCGCCCCATCTGACTGAGCAGCTCAGACGCCTCCAGCAATGCCTGGACGTGATTGGGGTCCTGCTCCAGGACCTTCATGATCTCGGCAAGCGCCTCGCCAAACGACCCCTGGTCCTTGAGCGACCGGGCCATCTCGTACTGAACGCCGCTCTCCTCCGGGAAGAGCTCGGTGAGCTTCTGGCTCAGCGCATGCCGCTGGTCCTCGGCCCCTGCGTCTCCAAGGAGCTTGAGCGCCTCCAGGAATCTCGACAGCGCTTCCTTGCGATCACCACGGTGCAGGCAGACGTCCCCGAGGAGCTCGAGTGCCTTGGCGTGACTGCCGTCAAGCTCGAGAACCGACTCCAGGATCTGCGCGGCTTCGTCGTACACCCCTTTTTCGGCGTAGGACTGGGCCAACGCCATGTACTCGGGGATTGCCCCGCTCTGCTCGCCCCGGTACAGAAGATGCTTGATGAGCTTCTGGCGCACGGAGAGATTCGATGGGTCTCGCTGCAGGATGCCACGATAGATCTCGAGGAGGCGAGCCGACGACTCCTGATCGTCAGGACTGTTCTCCGTGACCTTCTCGTAGATGATGATGACCTTGTCGAGAAGCCCCTCTTCGGTGTAGATGGCCGCGAGATTTCGCCATGTCGCAAGCGCCTGCTCGGTCATGCCGAGACGCGTGTAGATGTCAGCCAGACCGCTGAGCACGTCCTTGTTGCGCGGCTCGGTCTGCAGAATCATCTCATAGGCCCCGACCGCGTTCTGGTACTGCTCGTTGCGAAGATACAGGTCGCCCGCGCTGCGATACCAGACAGAGCTCGCGGTGGGGCGTGTGCGGCGATAGATCTCACCCAGCTTCTCGTACGCGAACGCAGCCTCATTGGGGGCGAGTCGAACCACTTCCTGGAACTCGCCAATGGCTTCCTTGTCCATGCTCTTCTGCATGTACGCAATGCCGAGGAGCATGTGGATGTGGTGGTCGTGGCCGCCCTGCGAAGCGTCTATCGCCCCCTTGAGCGCCTTGATGGCCTCATCGGCCATCATCTTCTGCAGGTAGATGCGTCCGATCTGGATCGAGATCGCCGCCCGCGAACCTGCAACCAGCTCGCGGATCTTGTCAGGCGATGCGTTGCTGCTCTTGAACAGCCCCTTCTTCTCGGGGTTGGTGGCGGCCTGTTCGACAGAGAGAACCTGGTTGTAGAGGCGAAGCGCCTCATCTGGCAGCCCCAGATGCACGCACAGATCGGCCCAGCGCAGATGGGTCTTGATCGCGCTCGGGATGTCACCCTTGCGCTCATACACCATCGCCAGGTCACGATAGAGATCGCGATTCTGGGGTTCATGCGCGATGAGCTGCTCGTAGAGCGCGGCGCCCTCCTCGAGCTTGCCCTCGGCAACCAGGGCATTGGCCCGCGCGAGCGCTTGTTCGAACTGCGATTGTGCCATTCGGTCTCAACTCTCCTGAAGGGGGCGTGTTGGGTTCGTGGGACTGACCGAGCGTGGCGAGATCAGCTCGTGCGCAGGCGAGCAACCTTGCCCGCGCCCTTGATCTCGTCTTCGAGCTGGTTCATCTTCTCCGCCACGTCGCGGTAGTTAAGGTTGACGTGATAGATGTCGCGATACAGCTTCAGCGCCTCGCTCACCTCATTGCGATGGTTGTACACCTCAGCCAGGTTGTAGCGGAGCTCGAGGTAGTCATCTTCTGGATACCCGGTGGCCTCCAGGCCACGCTTGAACCACTTGACAGCGGCTTCCTCGGTGGCCGCCGAAGCAGGGCCCGCCACACGGCGCTCCCAGAAGCACTGTCCCAGCATGTTGCAAGACAGGAGAAAGAGCTCATGTGCTTTGCGCGTGTCCTGGAACAACACGATGGCGTCCTCGATCTGACCGCTGATGCGATAGAGAAGGCCGAGCGTGAACTTGCTCTGCATGTCTTCGGGCGACGCTTCGCACCGGGTCTTGTACTCGGTGAGAAGGGCCTCTCGAATCGAGTCGAGCGAGGGCTCCATGCTGACGAGATCCGCAAGACGAGGAATCGCTTCCTGCGGCTTGCCCAGGAGGAGCTGAAGGGAGATGAGGCGCTCCGCAGCGCGCTTGTGACGTGGATCGGCTTGCAGGACGCGAAGCAGATGCTGCTCGCCCGTGGATGGGTCATCAAGATGATCTGCGTGGAGCGCGCCAATGTCGAACAGAACGTCGACGTTGCGCTCATCGAGAGCGAGCGCCTTCTTCAGCAC
Source organism: Pseudomonadota bacterium (assembly GCA_010028905.1). Classification (NCBI taxonomy): domain Bacteria; kingdom Pseudomonadati; phylum Pseudomonadota; species Pseudomonadota bacterium. The sequence continues at coordinate 4,412 of RGZZ01000285.1, forward strand.
TTTGAGCGCGTCATCGAAGGCCCCCATTCCGACCTGAAGCCGAGCCAGAGCAAGACACTCGTCAACCGCGGCGCGGGCCTGACCTGTCTTCTCGAGGAAGTGAACCAGTGGCTCGCGCAGGACGATCTCCTCTGGGCAACCGTCGACGATGCGACGCAGCAGCGAAATGGCCTCGTCGCATCGATTCTCGCGATACCAGACCTCGACAAGTCCCTGCGCTTCGCTGCGCGCGTTGTTGAGAAGACCCTTGTCGAGGTACAGCTCGACAAGGCGCTGTCGATCCTCGACGCTCGACGCGTCGCGACGCACAATCTCCTCACAGAGCCGCAGCGCCGCATCTCGATCGCCGTTCTGCCGGGCCGCCTCCGCGAGCTGACGCATCTTGTCGACAACCGCCGACTCATCACCCGTGCTCTGGTAGATGTGGAGCAGGTTCTCCTGTGCCTCGGTGTCGGCTGGGCTCAACTCGACAACCCGCTCATAGAGTGCCCGCGCGCGCGGAACGTCTTGACTGTCGCGGGCCTGTGAGGCAAGCACGCGATACTCCACCACGGCCTCTTCAAGAAGCCCCGCCTTGTCGAGTGCCACCGCCATACGCTCGTGGTCGGCCGCGCTGCCGGTGGCATGGAAGATGGCGCGCCAGAGCGCCGCGGCGGTTGCAGGTTCGGTCGCCTCGTCAGCGATACGGTTCAATGTGCGCATGTGCCAGCTTGCAAGCTCGTCTTGCTTCAGCACGCGATACAGATCGATGAGCGCCAGGCGAGCGGCGACGTTCTCTCGGTCGAGCGCCAGCGCGTCAAGGAGCAGTCGCTGTGCACGATCGGTGTCGCCCAGCTGGCGCTGTGCACTGGCCAGCGCCACGAGAAGCTCGCCGCCACGCTGGGGGGATGCGCTCCACAGAATCGTCTCGAGGAGATAGTAGAGGGCAGAGCCCTGTCCCCCCTCGATCTGTGCAAGACGGGTGAATGCGGCGGTTGCCGCATCGACGACCCCGTAGGCAAAGAGGCCTGCCGCCAGGCGACTCGTGGTCTCGTGGCTGGAAGGGTCCGCTTCCGCGGCAATGCGCAGCGCATCGAGAGCCCGCGCCACGTCTCCCGCGGCAAGATACTCGTCGAGACGCGCCACCTCGGCTCCCCCTTCGGATGCGTCGCGCGGGCGCACCGGGGGCATCTGGGCGCTGAGCGCCTCGAGCGCACGTGATCCATCAAACGGCTGACTGGCCGGCGCAGTCTGCAGGAGTGCCGGGAAGTGCACCTCTGCCAGCGTGCCACCTTCTGTGGGAAAGCTGCTGGCCTGCGCAGGCTGCTCTCCCGCAGACTCGGACGTCTCGCCTGAGAAGGCCTGAACCTTGGCGTCAGACGACGCAGCGACGTCTTCTGTCAGCGGCGCGGACACCGTGGACTCGGTTGACTCTGTGGGCGCCAGATCCGGAGGCGGCCCCTCCTCGCTGGCGGAGACGTGAACCTCTTGCTCAGGCTCCACCGGATCATTGGCGTCGGCACGCGCCCCGCGCACAGGAAGCGTCGGTTTGCCGCCCTCGCTCTTTCCTCGCCCCCCGCCGAGCAACGGTCTCCCCCCGCTCTTTGGCGCAGGTCCTCGCGTTGCACCCCTCCCGAGCAGACGGGGCTGCAGCGGTGCACGACTTGAAACCCCCGGTGAGGGCTCTGACGCTTCAGTGGCGCTCTGTGCGTGCTCTGCGGGAGAGGCCTCTTCCATCGAAGGCAGAGGCTCCGCGGCAGGTGGCTCCGGCTCCACCACGGGCTCGAAGGAAGGGGACACCTGTTCAGTCGCGTGATCTACCTCGAACTGCTCGTGAGGAGCAGCCTGCTGCGAGGCGACGTCTTCTTCAGGCCAGGGGGCCGACGGCGCCTCCTCGATCACGGTCTCTATCTGAGGCGTGGAATCGGAATAGTCATATGCAGGCTCTGGGGTCGGCGACGCGTCGAAGGCGACCTCCTCTGGCACAGGCAGAGGCTCATTGAACCCAGGGTCGTCAAACAACGACGCGGCCGGTGTGGAGGGTTCCTCGGAGAGAGGCGCTTCGTCCCTCCAGTCCGGCGCGTCAAGCGAAGCACCTTGTTCCGGCGATGCGGACTCTTCAACGGGATGGGCAGGGGCTTCCACCACGGGCTCAGCGACCGGCTCAGCCACGCTCTCCATCAATGATTCGTACTCTGGCTCCTGCTCAGCCGCCGCACGACCGCGCTTGAGCTCAGGCCTGGCGTCTCCCACAGGGTCGGTTGCCTTTGAACGCCCCCCGAGGGTAGGCTTGTCTCCGCCAGCGGCCTCCCCCAGACGTCGCTTCGAAGAGACAGGCATGGCACCGTCGCCCTTCGCCAC
>RGZZ01000286.1 GCA_010028905.1 Pseudomonadota bacterium
CTGTGGAGGACACCGTGCCCAAGACACTCGTCATCGCCGAGAAGAGATCGGTTGCCCAGGACATCAGCAAGTCGCTCGGGGGGTTCCAGCCGTTCGAGGGGTTCTTCGAGAGCGACCGCTATGTGGTGGGCTGGGCCTCGGGACACCTGCTCGAGCTCAAGGAGCCAGAAGATCTCGACGACAAGTACAAGTCGTGGAAGCTCGAAGATCTGCCCATCCTCCCCGACCCCTTCGAGCTCAAGGCAAAGACGAAGCAGACCCAGTTGCTCGGCACGCTGAAGAAGCTGCTGGCCCGCTCCGACGTGAGCGACATCGTGAATGCCTGCGACGCAGGCCGCGAAGGGGAGCTCATCTTCCGCGAGATCGTCACATGGGCGAAGGTGAACAAGCCCGTGCGACGCCTGTGGCTGCAGTCGATGACGCCAGACGCCATTCGCGAGGGCTTCAAGCAGCTTCGCCCCAGCAAGGAGTACGACGGCCTGGGTGACGCGGCGCAGTGCCGCTCCGAGGCAGACTGGCTCATCGGCATGAATGTGACCCGCGCCCTCACCCGCCGCCTCAAGATGCGCTTCGAGAACGGAGCCTGGTCGGTGGGACGCGTGCAGACGCCCACACTGGCGCTGCTCGTCGAGCGCGAACTCGAGATCGCGCGCCATCGCCCCGAGCCTTTCTGGCGCATCCAGGCCACCTTCCAGGCACCCGACCATGCCTATGAGGGAACGTGGTTCGACCCGACCTTCAAACCCGACCCGGACAGTCCGCGAAAAGATGACTGGATCACCGATGCAGCCAAGGTCTCGGCCGTTCTCGACGCGGTGCGCGGCAAGCCGGGGCTTGCGCGAGAGACCCGAAAGCCGCAGAGCGAGGCGGCCCCTCCCCTGTTCGATCTCACCAGCCTGCAGCGCGAGGCCAACCGACGCATGGGCTTCTCGGCGCGCCGCACGCTCTCGGCCGCGCAGGGCCTCTATGAGACCCACAAGCTCATCACCTACCCGCGTACCGACTCGAAGTGCCTTCCCAACGATTACGTGCCCGTAGTGAACCAGGTCGTGGGCGTGCTCGCTTCAACCGGAGCCCCGTGGAGCTCGGCAGCCCGCACCCTGCAGCGCGCGGGGCTGAAGAACCAGGGCAAGGTGTTCAACGACAAAGGGGTCAGCGATCACTTCGCCATCATTCCCACCCCCGAGCGCGCGGGACACCTCAGCAACGACGAGGCCAAGGTCTACGACCTCATCGTGCGGCGCTTCCTCGCCGCCTTCTACCCGCCCGCCACCTGGACCAGGGTGGAGCGCATCACCGAGGTGGGCGGTGAGTCGTTCCGCTCACGCTCACGCTACCTCATCGAGCCCGGATGGTACGAAGCCTACGGCAAGGAGGCCGCCGAGGCGGAGGGCTCCTCGCTGCCTCCGCTGGCACCGGGAAAAGACGCCGCAGATGGCGTGGGAGTCAAGAACATCAATGCAGAGAGCGACGCCGAAGAGACGCGTCCCCCGGCACGCATCACCGAAGCGCGCATCCTGTCGCTCATGGAGCACGCGGGCAAGCAGGTCGAAGACGAGGAGCTGTCGAGCTTTCTGGCCGACAAGGGGCTCGGAACGCCGGCCACCCGCGCCGAGATCATCGAGAACCTGGTCAGCAAGCAGTACGCGATGCGCTCCGACCGGGCGCTTCGCGCCACCCCGAAGGGCATTCTGCTCATCGACCTGCTGCGGCGCATCGAGGCCCGCGTGCTGGCCTCGCCTGAGCTCACCGGCGAGATGGAGAAGCATCTGCGCGATGTCGAGCACGGCGAGCGCGCACGCCGCGACTACATGAACGAGATGACCGAGTTCACCAAGGAGATGGTGGTGAAGTCGAAGGGCTTCGACTACAACGACATCTACGGCCACGAAGCGCCCCTGGGGAGCTGCCCCGTGTGCAAGCACGGCAAGGTCATCGAGAAGATGCGCCTCTACTCTTGCGAGCACAACATCGGAAAGGATCAGGGCTGTCCGTTCAACGTCTGGAAGGACCGCAACGGGCGCTACATCGATCGGCTCACCATGGAGGAGCTGCTGCACAAGGGCGAGACCCCCGTCATCGAAGGCTTCGTGACGCGGCGCGGAGATGGCTACAAGGCCGCGCTCCGGCTCACCGCCGAGAGCAAGGTCGAGCTCGTGGGTGACGTGCCGACCGGTGGCGGAGGTGAAGAGGGCGCCGAGACCCCCACCTTCGAGGTCGACGAGACCCCTGTCGGGCCCTGTCCCTATGACCCCGCGCACTGCCAGGTGGTGGAGACCCCGACCCACTTCCAGTGCCAGGGCCGCTGTCTCGAGCGCAAACCCAACAAGAAGCGCAAAGGACCGTCGTCGCTGCCTCGCCTCGTGTGCAAGCGCGAGATGACCCGCACCGATGCCGAGGCCTACTTCTCGAGCGTGGCCGAGACCCCCATCATCGAAGACTTCGTCTCGAAGTACGGGCGCAACTTCAAGGCCAAGCTGGTACGCAAGGACACGGGTCGTCACGGCTTCGAGTTCCCGCCCCGCGCGCCGCGCGCACGCAAGGGCAAGGGCGGCGAGGAAGGCGAAGGCGCAGCAGAGGCGGCCGCGCCCAGGCGCGCTCCCGCGAAGAAGGCAGCAGGCAAGAAGACCGCGGCGGTCAAGGCCACGGCCAAGAAAGCCACGGCCAAGAAGAGCGCCCCCAAGAAGGCGGCCGCGAAGAAAGTCGCCACGAAGAAGGCCTGACCGCCCGCGTCGCTTCTGTCGAGCGCGCTGGGCAGGTCACTCGGGAAGCGTCACCGATCGGGTGAGGCGGAAGCGTGCCGTCTGGCCGTTGGCCGAGTCCGGCCCGACCCACACCTGAAATTCGCCTGCCTCCGCTCCGTAGGTCATGTCCTTGCGGTGAAAGGCCAGATCAGCTGCACGCAGCGTGAAGGTGACCACACGAGCCTCACCCGCAGCGATGCGCACCTTCTCGAAGCCGCGCATCTCTCTGACGGGGCGGGTCACCCCTTCTCCCACGAGGTCGCGCACATAGAGCTGCGCCACCTCTTCGCCATCGCGGCTGCCGCTGTTGGTCACCTTCACCTCAACGGTGAGCGTGCCATCCGGATCGAGCGCCGTGCTGCTGAGCTTCAGCGGAGCGTACACGAACGTGGTGTAGCTGCGCCCGTAGCCAAACGGGTAGAGAGGCTCGTTCGGCATGTCGATGTACTTCGACGTGAAGTGGTTCTTTGAATCAGCCGGGCGGCCCGTGTTGCGATGGTTGTAGTACAGCGGGATCTGCCCCACCGCGCGAGGGAAGGTGGTGACCAGCCGCCCCGATGGGTTGCAGTCACCGAAGAGCACGTCGCCGATGGCGTTGCCGGCTTCGGTGCCCAGATGCCAAGCCTCAACGATGGTGTCGAGGTTGTCGTGCTCCCAGCTGATGGTGAGCGGACGGCCATTGCACAGCACGAGCACCACGGGCTTTCCTGTGGCCTTCAGCTGCTGGAGCAAGCGTCGCTGCACACCTGGGAGATCGGGATTGGCGCGCGAAGACGCCTCCCCGCTCATGTCATTCGACTCGCCCATCACCGCCACCACAACGTCGGCCTTGCGTGCGGCGTCGACGGCCGCGGTGAAGCCGGAGACATCAGTCGAATCGATGTCACACCCCTTGGCCGTGACGAACGAGGCGCTCGGCGCACTCGCCCGGAGCCCTTCGATGACCGACACACATCGCTCTCCCTCGCCCTGTCCGGACCAGGTGCCGAGCATGTTCGTGCGATCGGCCGACAGCGGCCCCACGACGGCAATCGTGATGCCGGTCTTGCGCAACGGCAGCACGTTCTTCTTGTTCTCGAGCAGCACGATCGACCGACGGGCCGCATCACGTGCCGCGGCACGATGGTCAGCGGTGAAGGTGACCGAAGACCGAGGCAGGTCGCAGGCGAGATAGGGGTTCTCGAAGAGCCCCTTGGCCATCTTGTAGCGCAGGACGCGGCGCACGGCGTCATCGACCACCGCAACGGGCACCTTGCCCGCCCTCACCAGCGCCGGCAGCTTGTCGAGAAAGGCGGCGCTCTGCATGTCCATGTCGACGCCCGCATTGGCGGCCTGAGCCGCCGCGTCGGCCTGATCGGCCACATTGCCATGCTCGATCATCTCGTTGATCGACGTGTAGTCGGTGACCACGAAGGCCGGAGACTTCCAGCGACGGCGCAGCATCTCGCGCAGCAGCCATTCGTTGGCGCTGCACGGCACGCCGTTGAGATCGTTGAAGGCCGTCATGAACGTGGCGCACCCGGCCTTCACCGCGGCGTGGAAGGGCGGCAGGTAGGTATCGAGCATCTCGCGCTCTGACACATCGGTGGTGCTGTAATCGCGACCCGCCTGCGCCGCCCCATAGGCGGCGTAGTGCTTGGCGCAGGCCAGCAGGCTGTCGGGGCGGCTGAGATCAGATCCCTGGAAGCCGTGCACGCGGGCCCCAGCCACCTGCTGCCCCCACCACGTATCTTCGCCGGCGCCTTCCGCGATGCGGCCCCAGCGGGGGTCACGAGCGATGTCGACCATGGGGGCGAAGGTCCAGTGCAGGCCATCGGCCGATGCCTCGACCGCGGCGATTCGAGCCGACCGCTCCATCACGCCCAGGTCGAACGAGCACGCCTCGGCGAGGGGAATGGGAAAGATGGTCTTGTAGCCGTGAATGACGTCGTAGCCGAAGAGCAGCGGAATCTTCAATCGTGTCTGCTCGACCGCGATCTTCTGCAGCTTGCGGGTGAACTCTGGCGTGAGGGCGTTGAACACCGCCCCAACGCGCCCTTTGCGAATATCGTCGAGATACTCGGCGCGCATGGTGGGGCCCGTCTTGTCGTAGTCGCTCGAGAAGAGGGTCATCTGCCCCACCTTCTCCTCGAGGGTCATCTGCTTGAGCAGCGCCTCGATCCGCTCATTCTGACGCGCGCCTGCGTCGACCGCCTTCGAAGCTGGGGGCACAGGCGCCGGCGCTGCGCTGGCCACGCCCCACATCAGTGAACCGAAGAGGGCCGTGGCCGCCGCCACGTTTCGCACAGACCGATTGTTCTTCATACACGCTCTCGCTCTCGTCAGACTGTATACGCTCGTCAGATTCACCAGAATCACCAGACAAAGGTGGCGATGGAATGCGCGGGCATGGCGGCCTTCACCGCCTGCCCTTTGGTCCAGATGTAGATGTCTCGCGCTTTGTCAGTCGGGTTCATGGCAACAGCAGCCACCGACTGATCCGGGTTGACGAAGGCGGTGGCGAGGAGATCATCCCGGCTCGACGAGCAGCTCACGCGCCGCGCGCCAGGCCGCACATACCGCGAGAAGTGACCGATGTAGTAGTACGACGCCATGTAGTGCAGCTGCCCCTGGGCGTCGGCGTGAACGGGGGCGAAGCAGAAGTTGTTCACGTGGTTGGGCCCCCCGCGCTCATCGAGCAGCACGTTCCAGTCGCACCAGCCGCTCGCCCAGTGGTTGAAGTCTCCGATCATCGACCGGCCGTAGCCCTCACCCCAAGACCAGTCGTTGAAGGTCTTCCAGCTGAACGGATAGTTGCACCCCTCGCTGAACAGGAGGGCCTTGTCCGGGTAGGCGTCGTGCACCAGGCTCGCGGTCGAGAAGTCGTCGCCGCCGTACCAGTGGAAGGCCGTTCCCCAGACGTACTTCGCCGCTTCCGGATCGTCGAGCACGGCAGCCGCGCGCTGGGCCATCATGCCGCGATTGTGATCCCAGATCATGAGACGCACCCCGCCCAGACCCGCGGCGGCAAGCGCGGGGCCGAGATGCTTCTTGACGAAGTCGCGCTCCTGCTCGCCGGTGTAGATGCAAGACTCCCACGTCTGCGAGGCCATGGGCTCGTTCTGCACGGTCAGCCCCCAGAGGGCAATGCCCTCACGCGCATAGCCCTCGAGGAACCGCACCACATAACGCGCCCACACCCCGGCGTGCTCGGGCTTGAGCGATCCGCCGTGAAGCATCTCGCCGTTGGTCTTCATCCAGCCGGGCGGGCTCCAGGGCGAGGCGAAGATCTTCAGGGTCGGCGCGGCGACGAGCACGCGCTTGATGAAGGGGATGCGGGCCTTGCGGTCGTGGTCGAGGGTGAAGCTCGACAGCGATGTATCGCCGTCGCGCACGTAGGTGTAGCTCTCTGACGAGAAATCGCAGCTGTGGATGTTGGTTCGCCCCAGCGAATATCCGAGGCCGTTGGCGATATCGTAGCAGGCGCGGATGAACTCTTGCTGCTTCACCGGCGACAGCCTCATGAACGTCTCGGCGGCGGCGTCGGTGAGTGCGCACTGATCCTCGGTGGGCTGAGACAATGGCGCGAAGGGGAGCGCGCCGCGCGGAGAGAGTCGCTCGCGGGTGTCGCGAGCGGTGACGATCACCCGTGCCTGGGAGGGGGGCGCGCCAAGCGCCTCGGACACGGGGAGCACCACCACGAACAAGATGAGGTACAGGGCACACACGAGGCGACGCGCACGCGCGGCCTCTCTCTCGACTGCGTTCATGTCGCGGCCTCCGCTTCAAGCGCGGAGATCTGCGGATCCGCGCTGGTCTGGGCCCGGGTTCTGGTCGTGAAACCTGAATTCCTTCACTGGTCACCGCAGGGGTCGCTAGGGGCCGTCGCACACCGCGTCGAACGCCACGACGCAATGAGCGATGTGAACCTGCGGGCCACCCTCGACCACTACCTGAGCCGCATCCTCGAGATCGGCGCCTCCGACTTCCACCTGTCATCGGAGTGCGTGCCCCTGGCACGGCTCCA
>RGZZ01000287.1 GCA_010028905.1 Pseudomonadota bacterium
CGAGAAGCGCCTCGAGCGACGCGGGCTCGACCTTCTCGGTCTCGTCGGCGCACCCGCCGTCGGCAGCCGCTTCGAAGAGGGGCACCCCCGCCGCGCGGAGCTGGCTGAGCATGGCGACGATCTCCGGCGCCGTGCTCGCGAGCGCCGCACTGGCGCCTCCTTCGAGCACGATCTCCACATCGTGGCACTCGGTCGAGCGCACGAGCCCGACCGCCGCCCGCAGACCTTCCGTCGTGCGATCCGGCTCGTTCTCCCCGAGTGCAGCGCTCAGCGAGACGACGATGTGGCGCATGTTCGAGTCGCAGCCGTCGCCCCCGCTCTCGGCGAGCATGCGCGACAGGTCGTCGATGTCTCCGGTGCGCGCGGTGGCAACGACGAGCGGGTCGAGATCGAGCCCCTGACGCATCACGCAGAGGCGACAGAGCGTGACCGTCGCGCCCAGGCTCTGCAGCGCCGAGAGGTCGTGACCGTCGAGATCGTTGGTGCCGCGCATGGCCTTCACGCCGTCGACGTCAGCGAAGACGAAGACCTTGTGCCCGGCGCGAAGCGCCTCACGCGCACTGGCGTAGACGTTCGCCAGCGCCTCTGTTCCCGGCCCCTGGGTCACCACGAATGCCTGCTTCACAGAACGTCCACGCTCTCCTCGTCGAACATCCGCCGCCGCGAGCACAGCCTCCACGCCCGCATCGCTTCGACCTCTCCCCGACGAAGCGACACGATCACGTACGAGAGCCCCGGGTCGGCGGCCTCGCGATCGGCTTCAGAGGGCACCGGGGGGCGATCAGGATGTGAGTGGTAGACCGCGACCACCGCTTCGGCGGGAGACAGCTCACGCTCGACGCGCAGCCACGCAAGTGGATCGATGGCGTACCGATGACGTCGATCGCTCGGGTGCACGTTCTCGAGGCGATGCACGCGGTGGGCAGCCCCCTCCGCGTGCCTGCGCCCGATGAGGAAGCCACAGCACTCGGCAGGATAGGTCTCGCGACCGTGGTGCTCGACGTCACGTCGTGCCTGGAGAGAGAGCCGCATGATGATGATGGGTTCCGTCTTCCATCGAACGAATCCTCCGCGCCATTGTCGCACGCGCACGGCGCGACGTGCTCGACCGCAGGAGTGCGCGGGGCGGTTCGTTGAACTCTTGTCGAGGCGCGCCGCCGCGCGCGCCCGTCTCTACGGTGCGTCCCGCCCTCTCCGGCGGCGTTGCGCACCGACGTTGCGAACCGCGTTCCTGGGGTAAACACAAGGTATGATGCCGCGCCTCACTCCGGCCGTCAAGTTCATCATCGCGCTGACGACGGGCGTATACGTCGCCCAGCTGCTGCTGCCCGCGGCCTTCACCCGTGCGCTCATGCTCGTGCCAGCAGACGTCCTGCGACAGGGCCACGTCTGGGAGCTCGTCACGTACATGTTCGTGCACAGCACCAACCCCTGGCACGTCGTGATGAACATGCTCACGCTCTATTTCTTCGGGGGCGAGGTGGAGTCGGCGTGGGGTACGAGACGCTTCGCCGGGTTCTACGTGCTGTGCGGCCTCGGCGCAGCCCTCTGTGCCTTCATCCTCGACCCCGGCTACGCGCTGCTCGGCGCCAGTGGTGCCGTGTTCGGCGTCATGGTGGCCTTCGCGTGCCTCTTCCCGGACGCGGTGATTCTCTTCTTCGGCATGATCCCGATGCGCGCGCCTCATATGGTGGGGCTCTTCATCTTCATCGAGATGGCCATGATCGTGCAGCCCGGCTCAGCCTCATCGACCTGGGCACATCTCGGAGGCGCCGCAACCGGCTACCTCTACGTGCGCTTCTCGTGGCGCGTGGTGCAGTGGTGGAAGCGCACCTTTGGCGACGCGCCCCGGAGCGCACGGCTCCCCGGCGTGGCCCCAACGCGGCGCCCCGCTCGTCCGACCCTACCTCGTCCGGGAGGTGGGGGTGCATCGGTCTCCACGCTCCCCACCAAGACGGCGCCGAAGAGCGTCGCCGTGGTCGCCGCGTCGGCCGAGGAGCTTGCCATTCAGCGACGCGCCGACGACATTCTCGACAAGATCAGCCGAGAAGGCATGGAGAGCCTCACGCGAGACGAGCGCGAGGTGCTTGCGCGGCACAGCCAGATCCTGAAGTCCCGGGAAGGCGACGTGCTGCGTCTCGACGACTACCGATCGTAGCGCGGCGACGCATCGCGCTGCGCAACCTCGGTGTAGCCGAACACGTCGATGAACGCCTGCAGCAGGTGTGACTGCACGATCTCCATCGATGGCGGGGACGCAAGCAGGGCGGCCAGGCTGGTGACCCCGCGATCAGAGATGCCGCAGGGCACAATCAGCCCGAAGAACGAGAGATCCGGCGAAACGTTCAGGGCCAGGCCATGGCTGGTCACCCAGCGCCAGATGCGCACGCCGATGGCCGCGATCTTCTCACGTCCGACCCAGACGCCGCGCAGACCATCGACGCGCTGCGCCTCGATGTCGAACGCGCGCAGGGTCCGGATGACGACCTCCTCGAGATCGGTCACATATCGCTTCACGTTGCGGCGCTCTGGCGGCAGCCCAAAAACGGGATAGGCAACCAGCTGGCCCGGCCCGTGCCACGTGACATCTCCCCCACGCGGCGTCTCGTGGATCTCGACGCCCCGCGCGGCGAGCCCTTCAGGAGAGGCGAGCACGTGCTCAGCCTCCGCCCCTCGCCCCAGCGTGACGACCGCGGGATGGGTCAGCAGAACGAGGCGGTCGGGGCCGCCGGCCAGGCGCTCCTCGACAAGGCGTTCCTGCCAGCGAAGGGCCTCATCATACGCGACGAGGCCCGCGCGAATCACTTCCAGTCTCACGCGGGCCTCATCTCGCGGGTCTCAGGCCTTTGCCGCGGCCAGCGCCTTCTCGGCGTTGACGAAACCGGCCCCCTGGTCGTTGCGGCCGAAGCGCGCATCCATGGGATCAGCCGTGGCGGTGAGAACGTCCTTCACCTTCTGCGGCGTCAGCGAGGGGCTAGCCGATCTCAGGTCGGCCACGATCCCCGCCACGAGGGGCGCGGCGAAGGAGGTTCCAGGACCCGCCAGATGGTCGGCGTCCGGCTTGTAGATGGGAGGCAGAACCTGATGCACGGTGCGAAGCCGCTCATCCGGGGGGAGAGAGAGCACGTCGGCGGGGAGGCCGAGCGCCTCGATGAGCTGCGGCTTCGCCCGCAGCAGCTTCACCAGCTGATCATCTGTCATATGCCGGATGCCCTCGATGACCGTGGCGGTCTTGTCGAGCTGCGAACCCGGCACGTTCCACGAGACGATGAACTCTCCGGGCGCAACCACGTCCGGCTTCGAGAGGCCATCATCGGTCGGGCCGCGGCTCGAGAAGTCGCTCACCGTCTTGCTGTCCCGGCCCGATCCCACGGCGATGCCGAGCGGCTCATCGGCGGGAGAGCCGATGGTGTGGCTCTCCGGTCCGCTGTTGCCGGCCGCGCTCACCACGGTGATGCCCTTGCGGATGGCGGCCACCACCGCGCGGTCGATGGGATTCTGGCTGCTCGGCGTGCCCGTCGGCTCACCTCCGAGCGACATGTTGATGACGCTGATGTTGTAGCGCTCTTTGTTCTCGATGGCCCACTGCAGGCCGCGAATGATGTCAGAGGGACGGCCCTGGCCCTGGGCGTTCATCACGCGAATGCCCACAAGCCCCGCCTCTGGCGCGATCTGACGCACGTCGCCCGCGACGTGGGTGCCGTGACCCACCGGATCGACGGGGGTGCTCGAACCGTCAACGAAGTCCTTCCAGGCGACGAGCGGGGTCGACGGGTGCTGGAAGCCCGAGTCGATGACGGCGACCACCTGCCCCTTGCCCGTCACGCCCTGGCGCTGCACCGCGTCGGAATGGGTGAGGGCAACGGGGTCGACCTTGGGCATCGACACGTCATCGTCGCCCGCCGCCGGCGTCGCGACCACGCGGCTCGGGAACCCTGGGACAAGAGAGAGCGGCGCGTCATCGAACACCGCGTAGCCTGCCTTCTCGAGCTCAGCCACCTGACCTTCGCTCACCCGAGCGGTCACGCCGCAGATCGGCGCCAGGGCGTCGCCCACGGCCACCCCCTGACGCACGAGCTCGCCGCGCACCTCGGCCGCGCCCTCCAAGCTGGCTTTGAAGAGGCCCTCGGGACGCATCACGATGACGTCGCGGGGCTCACTGCCCTGCGCGGGTGCGGCCTCTTCCCGGGACCGGGATTCCGACATGGCGAACGCGTGGCCGGAGACGAGACTGGCAATCTTCTGGAGACGCGCGAAGTCGAAGATCGGCGTCGGGGGGACCCCACGGCCCACGGGAGCTGGCATGGATGGCTACCTCTCTCTATCTGGCGGCGGCGGCCTGTGAGGGCGCCGCGAAGTGGCCACACGATAGCACGCCCCCTCGTCAGGTTCCATTGACAACTTGTTGCCACGACGTGAACATCCGGCGACACCGCGGCGCGCGCGCACGCGCACGGCGGCGTCCGTCATCAGCGCGCGCCAGCCGCCGGAGATGGAGACGGCGGCGCTTCCGCGTCTTCTGTCGTCTCGTCCGGCGAGGGTCGACCGCCCTTCCCGTGCCGGAACTCCCACGGCGGCAAGGGAGACGGGTCAGCCCAGAGCCCCCGTCTCTCCGCCTGCGCCTTGCGCTGCAGCGCAAGCAGCTGCGGGTCATCGCAGTAGCGGTCGAACCTCCAGGCCAGACCTTCTTCCACGAGACGGCGGTTCAGCTGGGTCCCGTCGGCCAGCTCGACGCGGGCCAGGAACCGACCATAGCGATCGCGCCCCGCCACACGCACGGTCACGCGTCCCCGCCCCGTCAGGGCCTCGACGCGTTCGCGCGCCTGCCGACCAAAGGCCTGCGCCTTCTCGGGGCAGTCGATGTCGACGAGGCGCACCGTCATCTCCGCCCCGTCAGATCGCACCACCAGCGTGTCTCCATCCTTCACGCGCAGCACGACACCCGAAGCGCCTCCCAGATCGAGCCGGTCCGGAAGCGCGCTCAGCAGCACGCCCACCGAGACCACGGCCAGCGCTGCAGCGCCAAGCGCAAGGCGCCAGCGCCGACCCATCACGCATCCGGCGCTGACGGCCAACCCCAGCGCGACTACGACGGAGAGGGCCGCGGCTGCGCCCCCCACCGCTGTGTGCGGCACCGTTACCTGCCCGAGACCGAGGGCCGCCACGACAGCCCCCTCCCACCCCAGGTAACCGAGCGACACCGGAAGCAGGAACATGCCCATGGCGTGTGCTCTGCGGGTGCCCGAGAGGGGCGCAACGAGTCCGAGGGCGGTAGATGTGGCCAGAACCACGATCCCCCAGGGTCCGGTGGTCAGCCCCACGAGCGCGGTGATGAACGTGAGCACCGCGACCGTGAGCGCGCAGTGCGGCAGGTCGCGCACACGCGAAGCGACACGGGGCGCACCGCAAGACAGCAGCCATCGGCACGCAGCCCCCACCAGCAGCGCCACCGCGCAGAGCGCGACCAGGCCAGCGGCGTCGAGGCGGGTCATCTGTTCGATGGCCGACGCCGCGCCGCTGCGGGCGTGGCCGATGAGAACGAGCGCCCCGATGCTGAACAGATGGTCGCTGGCGCTCACGGCGGCGACAGCCTGAAGGTACGCCGACTCTCGTCCGCGCAGCGCGAGCAGGGCCGCGATGTTGGCTGACCCGAGGCCGGGGAGCAATCCGCTCGCCGCGCCGCCCACGGTTCCCGCGAGCACCGCACGGCGATCGAGGGGCGGAAGCCCCACGTCTTCCTGAGGCGGAAGCTCTCCCTCCTGCGAGAGCAGCGAGAGCACAAGGCCACTCGTTCCGAAGAGCCCCCCCAGCGCCGGGAACAGCACCGTGAAGGCCCCGTCGCGAGCGACAAGAGGGGTGGCGAACACGACGAGTCCGAGCAGGCCGCTCGACATGAAGACGACGAGCGCCCATCCGCGATGACGATCAGACAGCACGAGCATCGCGGAGACGGCAAGGAGCACCCCTCCCATGATGGGGGCGAGCGCTGCTTCCGCGACGGGCACCGCGCGCCCGGCCGCAAGCCCGACCAGCATAAGCGCGCAGGCCCCCACAAGTCCCCCCCAGCTGCCGTGGAGCGCGTGATAGACGGCGGTCAGTCCCTGGCCGCGCAGCACGAGGCGCTGGCTGGGCAGCAGCGCATAGGTCTCATCCCCCGGAACCCCGAGAAACACGGTGGGTACCACATCGAAGAAGACATGGGTCACCGTGAGCGACACCACGAAGGCGGCGGCCGCAAGCGGTGAGATTCCAATGGCGGTGAGCGTCCCCGCCGCGGCTGCCAGGAAGGCGGCCGTGACGTTGACATGAAGCCCCGGAAGAAGCCCCGTCAAGGCACCCACGAGAAATCCCAGGAGGGTGAAGAGCACCAGCCACAACATGATCAGGGCTCCGCCACGACCCGCAGCGCGATGCCGGGCGACCCGCGAGACGTTCGCACGCGCCCGCTGAGAAGCACGACCTTCCCCGATTCGAGGAGTGTGAGATCCGCCTCTCGCGGATGCTTCATGGTAGCGACGAGGCTGCCGCTCGCGTCGACAACGACACAACGGGCAGACGTGATCCCGTTCTCGCTCTCGCGCGGCACGACATCGCGCACGGCGGCCCGCAGCCACACCTCGCTCCCCTCGGCGCGCAGCGCCGCGGCAGCCACCGTGATCACGGGCGGCGCACCCGCAACGGTGACGGTATCGCTCGAGGTGGGCACGAGCACCGCAATC
>RGZZ01000288.1 GCA_010028905.1 Pseudomonadota bacterium
GCATGGTGGGAAGAATTTTTTTCAAGCCCACCGCCCCACCCTCTTGCAAGGCGCCTTCGCATCACATGAGCAGCTCCACGCCCCCCGTACTCACCGGCCTCGACCTCCTCGCGACATCCGATCCGTCGCTGGAGGGGGTGCTGCGCCTTCTCGCAGGGCGCACCGTGGGGCTTCTGGTGAACCAGGCCTCGTTCGATCACCGGCTGCGCCACGCCATCGACACCCTCATCGGCCGTCCGGACTTCCGGGTCGCAGCGGTGTTCGGGCCGCAGCACGGGCTCTGGGGCACCACGCAAGACAACATGATCGAGTGGGAGGGGTACCTCGACACCCGCCTCGGCCTTCCCGTCTACAGCCTCTACGGCGAGCATCGCAAGCCGCCGGCGGCCTGGCTCGAGGGGCTGCAGGCCATGGTCATCGACCTGGTCGACGTGGGGGCGCGGTACTACACGTTCGTCTGGACCTGCACCTACGTGATGGAGCGCTGCGCCGAGCTCGGCATCCCGGTGGTGCTGCTCGACCGCCCCAATCCGGTGAACGGCGTCGACATCGAGGGACCGAGCATCGACCGCTCGTACGCATCCTTCGTAGGGCGCTTCCCCATTCCCATGCGCCACGGCATGACCATGGGCGAGATGCTCACCATGTTCAACCAGACCGAGAACATCGGCTGCGAGCTCCACATCGCTCGAATGCAAGGCTGGCAGCGCCACATGTTCTTCGAGGAGACGGGCCAGCCGTGGCCCATGCCGTCGCCCAACATGCCAACGGTCGACACCGCCGTCGTGTATCCGGGGCAGTGCCTGGTCGAGGGCACGAAGATCTCCGAAGGGCGTGGAACCACGCGACCCTTCGAGCTCGTGGGCGCGCCGTTCATCGACCCGTGGGAGCTGGCCCGCGCCCTCGATGACGAGAGGCTCGAAGGCGTGTGCTTCCGCCCCCTGCTGTTCGAACCCACCTTCCAGAAACACGCGCGCGAGGCGTGCGGCGGCGTGTTCATCGCCGTCACCGACCGCGCGCGATTTCGCTCGGTGCACTTGACGGTGGCGCTCTTCTGCGCCATCCGCCGCCTCTACGGTGACGCCTTCGAGTGGAAGGCCCCTCCCTACGAGTACGAGACGGTGAAGCTCCCCATCGACATCTTGTTCGGAAGCGACGCTCCCCGCCTGGCCATTGACGGCGGCGCCGAAGCACGCGATGTCATGCAATCCTGGGGAGAGGTGGAGCGCGCGTTCGCAGCGCTGCGACGCCCGTTCCTGCTGTACCCATGAAGGCCGTCGTTCTCTGCGCGGGCCTGGGCACCCGACTGGCTCCCCTCACCTACCGCGTGCCCAAGCCACTGGTGCCGGTGGCAAACCGAGCCGCCCTCGATCGGGTGCTCGACCGTCTGGCTGAAGCGGGCATCGAAGACGTGGGCGTGAACCTTCACCACCTGGCCGACCTCATCGAGCGTCATCTGCATCAGCGCACCGAAGGGCCACGCGTGCACGTCGTGCGCGAGGCGGAGATCCTCGAGACGGGGGGAGGCATCGCGCACTTCACCGCGTTCGACGCGCCGCTTCTGGTGCACAACGTCGACGTGGTCACCGATGTCGACATCGCGCACGTCATCGAGACCCACGAGATGAGCGGGGCCGACGTCACGATGGCGCTGGTCGACGACCCGCGCTTCAACGTGGTGCGCGTGGCGCCCGACGGCGTGGTGCGGGGCATCCGCGGCGAGGGTCCAGAGGCCCGCTTCACCCTGAGCGGCATCTACGCCCTGTCTCTGCGCTTCTTGAAGCGCCTCACGCCCGGTCGCAAGCACTCCGTCGTCGAGGCCATCGTGGCGCAGATGAACGAAGCCCCCGGAAGCGTGCGCGGCATCTTTCCCCGCCCCCACACCTACTGGCGTGACCTGGGCCATGTCGACACCTATCTCGATCTGCACCACGATCTGCTCAGCGGACGCGGCCCGCGGCTTCCAGGCCTCGTGGTTCCACCAGACGGACAGCTCGTGTCGCCCGCCGCGAACGTCGACGCGCGAGCACGCCTCGAAGGATGCGTGGCGGTGGGCGATGGGTGCGTCATCGGGCCGGACGTTCACCTCACAGACTGCGTGGTGCTCGCCGGAACGCATCTCAGCGAGGGCTTCAGCGCTCGCCGCGCGGTCATTCTCGATGATCTGGTCATCGCCGCATGAGCCCCCGCGTCAAGAAATCGAGGAGGAAGTTCGCGTGACACTTGCATCTGGCGTCCCGCTCCCACAGTCGACCCCTGGCTCTGCCGTCACCTATCCGAGTCAGTCGCTCCCCATCACCCCCATCGAGGCCCGATGCGGTGCGCTTCCTCCGGCCTGGGCCGCCCTGCTCGAGCCCATGCTCGGGGCGGGCACGATGGTGTGCGTCACCCACATCGCCACCGGCGGCTCCGATCGATCGTTCTATCGCGTGGAACCCCTCGACGGTCGCCGCTCGCTCATCATGTGCGTGACCCCGAGCCGCGCCGAGTTCGCCAACTACGTGGCCATCGGGCACTTCCTGCGGGCACGCGATCTCCCCGTTCCCGCCTTCCAGGCCTGGTCAGACACCACCGGTCTCGCCTTGCTGCAGGACTGCGGTCGCCAGGCGTTGCAGCATCTGGTGCTCGAGCACGGCCCCCACGATGCGCGCGTGCTCGACGCGTATCGCGGGGTTCTGCTCACCCTGGGACGCTTCCAGGCCATCGACCCGTCGACATGCTGTCATGAGATGACCTCACGCCCCTTCTCGGAGACCGACCTGCGCTGGGAGACCGAGTACTTCCGAGAGAACTTCCTCGGACGCCACCTCGGGTGGGATCTCTCGCAAGACGCCGCCCTCACCGCCGAGCTCGAGTCCCTGGCCGCTCGCGTGCTGCGCGTGCGACAGGTGCCGATGCATCGCGACTTCCAGTCGCAGAACGTGATGATCGAAGACTCGCAGGTGTGGATGATCGACTTCCAGGGCGCGCGCCTGGGTCCGCTGCCCTACGATCTGGCATCGCTGCTGCGCGACCCCTACGTGTCACTGCCCGCCGACGTCGAGCAGGCCCTGCTCCGCTTCTACCACGACGAGGCACACCCCGCGCCCCGTGAGAGCTTCGAGGCGTTCCGCGCCGCGTACGCGCTGGTGAGCCTGCAACGCCTCATGCAGGCCCTGGGGGCATACGGATTCCTCTCGCTGGTGAAAGGAAAGCCCTGGTTCCGGACGTGGATCGAACCGGCCCTGGCGCTGCTGCTCCGCGCCGTGGGAGAGGTCGACGGCCTGCCGCGCCTGCGCGCTGTGGTGGCGGAGGCGTGCGCGCGTCAGTCGGCCCTCGGCGCGGCCGACTGATCAACGCGCGGCTTCACGTCCGGACCGCCACGTACACGCAGCTCACCGTCGCCGCGTCACGCAGCGCGCGCTCGAGGGTGTATCCCGTCATGGGAAAGAGCGCTCGCTGACGCACCTCGAGACCGGCCGCGGTCACAACCGCCTCGGCCTCTCCCGGTGTGCGCGCGAGGAACACGTGGTCGGGCGCAGGGCTGTTGATGGGAAGGTTCACGAACACGCACCCACCGGGCACCAGCCGCTCACGAAGCGACGCGAGAACCGCCACCGGATCATCGAGGTGCTCGAGTACCTCGCTCACCGTGATGGCGTCAAAGCAGGCGTCGTCGTCTGCAGGCCAAGCTGCGTCCCGCGCCACGAGATCGACGCGCGGCTCGACACCCAGTGCCCGCAGCGCGCGCGACGTGGCCTGGCGCCCCGCCGCGCTCACATCCCAGGCCGTGATTCGCGCACCCTCCACCTCGCGCGCCACTCGCGCCAGGAAGAGCCCGTGCCCCGCCCCCACCTCGAGATAGCGACAGCCCTCGGGCAGCGTCGCGACGAACGCCCGCGTGAAGAAGAGAGCCGCCTGGGCGTGATTGGCCCACAGCACCTGCGACAGCAGGGCGCCTCGCATGTAGCGCGCCATGAAGGCGCTGTCGTCGTAGACCTCGCGCCGCGCCTGGTCGGCTGACAGGCAGCGATACGCGCCGGTGCGAGCGAAGTGCAGCGCCTCGTCACGAAACACCTCACACATCCACACATAATCCGCGCAGCACGTGTCGCGATCGCCGCCTGCCACGGCAAGCACATCGGCCGCCAACCGCTCGAGATCGTCGAGGTCGTCGACATCGTGCGCCGCAAAGCTCGACGCGAGAAAGCGATCATGCGCCGGCCAGACGCGCAGAACCGCGTCGACAGCAGCGCGCAGCGCGGGGCGCGAACCCACGATGCCGTCCATCAGAAGTTGCTGTACACGAAGGCAGGCGCGTGCAGCGCGCGGGTGAGAGCCCAGACGAGCACCCCCATCTTGGCGAACAGCCACCCCCAGCGTGCGGCAGAGACCATCGCAGCCTTCATGACAGCACCTCCTTGACGGCGGTCATCACGGCCGCCAGATCATCCGGCCGATGCGCGAACACCAGAATGGTGAACGCAACATAGGTCTGACACAGCCCGATCGCTCCCGCGCGAACCAGCCAGCTCTCTCGATAGCGCGCACGCCACGTCGACGGGAGACGCGCCAGCACGACCGTGCCCAGCTGCACCGCCACGAGCCCCAGGCCATGCAGCACGCCGAAGCGCATGAAGCTCACGGTGGGGCCGTGCCAGATGCCCGCCACCGCGAACGTGACGAAGTACGCCAGCGACAGCGTGATCCACCCGCCACCGAGACCCGCGCGCGCCAGGGTGAGGCAGACGGGAGCGAACACGTAGTCGCGCAGCCACTGCGACAGCGTGATGTGCCAGCGCTGCCAGAACTCGACGAGGTTGCGGGCGAGCCACGGTCGGTTGAAGTTCTCCGGCACGGGCTTCCCGACGAGAATCGAGAGCCCCGCCATGATGTCGATGAATCCGCTGAAATCGAGATAGAGGAACACGTACCACGCATACCACCAGATCGCGAATCGCACGAGCAGCGACGACGGGGCCTCGCCACCGAGAACGTAGGCCACGTCGGCGAAAGGCGCCACCAGGGGGGCGAGCACCAGGGCCTTCAGGCAGCCGTCGACCATGCGATCGAGACCGGCCCGCACATCGACGCGGGCACGGTCTGTCTCGGCCATGGCGTGGGCGTGATACTCGCCCCAGCGCTGAATGGGGCCCGCGACGAACGTGTAGAAGGCGCAGGTGTAGTTCACGTAATCGAGGAACCGCACCGGTGCCAGCGCGCCCTGCGCGGCGTCGATGAGCATGTGTCCGATGCGGAAGAGCAGGTAGGAGAGCCCGACGACCGGCATCAGCGGAAGGTGCTGCGCGGTCTGGCTGCTCGCGTCGGTGAACTGATTCGCCCGCACCACCCACAGCACGCCCACGAGCACAGCGCCATAGGCGGCGACGAGCGCGCGGGTGCGCACCAGGCCGCGCTGCATCGCCGAGAGCATGGCATACCCGCTGAGCACCACGCCGGCCAGCAGCGCGCGCTCGGCGGCGCCACGCACGAGCAGACCCACCGTCAGCATGTTCCCGAAGGCCAGCACCCACGCACGATAGCGGACGCTGTAGACGAGGTGGGAGACCGTCACGATGGTGAGAGCCACCACGAGCAGCTCGAGAGAAGCAGGTCTCATCCCGAGGGCAGACCGGCCTTGCGGGCCACCAGGGCCACAAGCTCGCCCACATCGGCGGGCGCGTTCACCTCGGCGAGACTGAAGCGAATGCCGTAGTGCTGTTCGATGCCCACCATCAGCTGGATATGGGCCAGCGATGTCCAGCCCTCGACATCGGCGGCGCGCGTCGCCGCTCCTACCTCGAGCGAAGGGTCTGCCACCACGCGGCGCAGCAGCGCCTGTACCTGAAGGTGCACCTCGGGGTTCATTCGCTCGTGTCGTCCTCGATCGATGCGCTCTGGGGCCACCGCGACGGGTCAGTGACCTCGAAGGCGAAGCTGCCATCAGCCGCAACCTCGAGACCCAGGCGTGCGATGAGATCGCCCACCGCATGGTTTCGACCCGTGTCGACGAAGCGCCCTCTCAGCAACCGAACTCCCCGCGCGCGGCAGCCCTCGAGAACGTGGCGCAGCAGAAACCCCTCCACCCCGCGGGCGAGAACCCGGCAGCTCATGACCCACACCTCGATCTCGACCGCGTCGGGCGACCGGAGCGTTGCAAGCAGCACCGATACGAGACCGTGGTCGCCCACATCGTCGCGCAGGCGGAGAACGCAATCGAGCGACGCGCCATCGCGCAGCCTCGCGCGCACAGCCCCTTCGGTGAGCCGCGCCCCGTTGAGGTTGAACTGGTTGGCGCGATTCACCAGCTGGGTGACCCGATCGACATCGGCGTCGGTGAGCGGCGTGACCCGCGCGCGCATTCCGAGGCTGGTCAGGAACGTGGCCAGATCGACCGCCGCGGCGCTCCTCTGCGCGCGCATGCCGTCTTGCTGCAGCCGACGCGAGCGCTGCGCGTCTTCATCGGTGCGCTCGGCCACGCCGAACGCCCCCTCGAGATCGAGCGCCCGGGCGAAGAGCGCAGGGTCGTCCGGCAGCGCGACGACCCGCACGTCGGGCAGGGCCGTCGCCACGCGCGCCCGCTCGATGGGATCGTTGTCAACGAAGACCAGGGCATCGAGTCGCAGGTGCAGGCGCGTCGCCACCTCTTCGACCATGGCGGCCTTGTCGCCGAAGCCCGTGATGAAGCACGCGAAATCGTCGAGGCGCAGCACCATCTCATCCCGTCGCTCG
>RGZZ01000289.1 GCA_010028905.1 Pseudomonadota bacterium
GAGGGCGCGTGCGTGTCGTGGCTCCGCGGTCGCCCTTTCCGAGCACGATCATGGGCGGGGACGGGAGCGTCATGCTCCTGGTGCGCGAGGGGAGCTTCCCCCGAGGGGTGACCGATCCGAACATCGATGAAGGCCCGCAGATCGCCGAGAGCCTCCCGTCGTTCTACATCGACCGGACTGAGGTCACAGCGGCCCAGTATGCGCGGTTCTCCCAGGCGACGGGGTGGGTGTCCCGAGGGCCTTGGCGAAGGTTCGTCGATCCAGACGCCATGGACGCACCCGTGGTGGGCGTGACGCTCGAGGATGCCGAGGAGTACTGCAGGTGGGTCGGCAAGCGCCTTCCAACTGAGGAGGAGTGGGAGAAGGCCGCGCGCGGCAGTGCGGGGCACGTCTGGCCGTGGGGAGATGCCCTTCCCTCTCCGCAGACCGCTGCGCTCTTCGCCGTCACCTCCGACACCCAGGCTGCCCCTCAGGTGGTGGGCAGCTGCCCGCAAGGCTCGAGTGCGTGTGGCGCGCTCGACATGGCGGGCAACGTGTGGGAGTGGACGCAGAGCGCGTATTCTCCCTACAGCGGTTCGCGGGCACACGAGGCGCTCTTCGACAAGGGCATGCGCGTTGTCCGGGGAGGCTCGTGGAACACCCCCATGCGCTTGACCCGCGCCACCACGCGCATGCCGATGCCTGCCCGTCTGTGGGCCCCGGATCTGGGGTTCCGCTGTGTGCTCCCGGGGGCTCGATGAGCGCGGCGTCGCTGCGCCCTCCCGCGAGCGTGCACCTGGCGCGTGCCCTTCTGGTGGGGCTGCTGGCGGGTGGGGTCGGTGTGGCGTTCCGGGCTTCGCTCGAGGTGGTGGATGGCGCGCGGATGCGCCTTGGCGCCTGGAGCGCAGGTAGCGCGGCCGCGGCTCTGTGCGTGGTTCTGCTGTGTGGGGCCTGCGCGGCGGCGGCGGTTGCCCTGGTGAGACGACTGGCGCCGGAGACATCCGGCAGCGGTATCCCACAGGTCGAGGCTGCCGTGAAGGGGTGGCTTGCTGTGCGGTGGCCTCGGGTCTTGCCCGTCAAGTTTGCAGGGGGGCTCCTGGCCATGGGAGGTGGCCTTGCTCTGGGAAGGGAGGGCCCGACGGTACAGATGGGCGCTGGCGTGGGGGCCATGGTAGCGTCTCTCGCCGAGGTCGGCTCCGACGAGCGGAGCGTGCTGCTGGCCGCGGGTGCGGGTGCAGGGCTTGCAACGGCCTTCAACGCCCCGCTCGCCGGCGTTGTGTTCGTGCTCGAGGAGCTGCGCCATGACCTCGCGCCCGCGGTTCTCACGCCGATCGTGATCGCGTCGGTAGCTGCCGATGCCCTGGTAGGTGTGTTCTTCGGCCCCTCGCCCATCTATCGTGTCGAGACGCATTCGCCCCTCCCGCTGGAAGGACTCATCGTGAGCGCGGTCATCGGGTTGACGGCAGCGATGATCGGTACCGCATTCAATCGCGGGCTCGTGCTCTCGCTCGATCTCTTCGCCCATCTTGCATTGCGCGGGGCTGTTGCGGCGGCCTTCGCGGTGGGCGCCCTCATGGGGCTGGCGTCGGTGTGGGATCCGCTTCTGGTGGGCGACGGCCACGCTCTTGTCGAGCGCATCCTGCTCACGGATGTGCCGGCCTCGACCCTGGTGGGGCTGCTGATGGTTCGATTCGCGATGACCCTGCTGAGCTATGGATGTGGCTCGCCGGGCGGCATCTTCTCGCCGCTGCTGGTACTCGGCGCGGCGAACGGGCGATGTGTCGGCGCGCTCTTCAGCCATCTCATGCCCGCCCTGGCTCCCCATCTGTCGGTCTTCACCGCCATCGGCATGGGCGCGGCGTTCACGGCCATCGTGCGTGCCCCCCTGACCGGTGTCGTGCTGACCATCTCTCTCACCGGTCGTCACGATCTGGTGCTCCATCTCATGCTGGCGTCTGTGGTCGCGGCCCTGGCCGCCGAGGCGATGGGGGCGCGCCCCATCTATGACCTCCTGCTCGAGCGCGGGTTCGGGAAGCGCGATCTCTCGAAGGAGGGAACACCGTCGTGAACAGGCGGCTTCACGGACTCGTTGCGGCGCTGATGCTCTGCGTCGTTGCCTGGGTGACGCCGTGCGCGGCAGACGTCGCGCCGCTGGGCGAGGGACGGTACGTCGCTGGCCTGCCCACGAACACGCTCTCCGACGTCGTCGCGCGTCAGCGCGCGCCCAACTGGTGCTGGGCGGCCTGCGTGCAGATGGTGCTCAACTATCACCACGTCCCCGTGCAGCAGGAGCAGGTGGTGCAGCGCATCTATGGGAGTGAGGTCGACGCGGCGGCGTCACTTCCCATGATCCTGCGCGCGCTCAACGGCTGGGCCTTCGAAGACGACGGCAGACCGGTGATGATCGCCGCCACGTCGTTCGGCCTCACGCCAGAAGCCGTGCTACGCGATCTCTCCGCGCGCTGCCCGCTCGTGGCCGGCGTGGTTGACCCTCAGGGGAACGGGCACGCCGTCGTGCTCACGGCGGTGTACTACGTCGTCGACGTCACGGGGCGTCCCTGGTTCACCCACGCGGTCATTCGCGACCCCTGGCCTGGGAACGAGAGCCGTCAGACCGTTCCGTGGGCGCTGTTCGCCTCTCGGCTGGCGTTCCTCGTGCGGGTCGAGGTGCGTCCCTGACCGAGGAGCCCAGCGGGGGTCGGGCGAACATCTGGGAGTGCGCTGCTCGTACTGCGAGGGAATCTCTTCTGCTGGCGCCCGCACCTGTGAGGGGTGCGGCGCACCGTTCCCCCTCGGGGGCTCTCCCCTGACGAGCAGCGGTCGAGCCGTGCAGTGGCAGCAGTGGATCGACCCCACCGAAGGTGCGTTCGGGCTCGTGATTCCCAGCGGGTGGCCAGCCCGTGGGGGAATCGACCGCAACACGCCCAATGGCTTCCCCCGCAGCGTCTTCCAGGTCATGAACCCGTCGGGAAGCGTGGGCTTTCAGCTCGGTCCAGAGGTGTATTCCTTTTCAGAGCCGGCCTCTGGCGGGGGGTGGGGTGAAAGTCTCTTCCTCGGGCTCATGACCGGTGGGATGTCGCATCTCCTCGCCGAGCAGATGCGCGCCCAGGCTCCGCAGCTTCCCTTCCAGGACGCGCAGTCGTTCGTTCATACGTGGCTGTATCCGACGTGGCGCACGCACTGGCCCGATCTGACGCTGGTCACGGCTGCCCTCAACGATGAGGCGCAGCGCGCCGCGCTTGCCAGAGGGCAGCGTGAGGTCGCGATGCGCGCGGGCCTCCAGGGGGCGCAGGTCGCGTGTTCGGTGGCCGACGTCATCGTCGATCATGTCTTGCCAGACGGGAGCAGGGTTCGAAGGGGCGCTCGCGTCGAGGTGTCAAAGCTCAGCATCCCGTTCAACCCTTCGGTTCTCTGGAACGCCGAGGTTCGCGCGTGGTGGTTCGCGCCTGTCGCTGAGTTCCCGAGATGGGCCCCCATCCTGCGGCGGGTTCTCGACACCGCGACCGTGAATCCCAGCTGGCAGGCAGCCCAGGTCGCGCAGGAGAACGCCGTCGTCTATCGCGACAGCATCGATCGCTCTCGGCGACAGCAGCAGATCTCCCAGACCCTGCGCGAGACCAGCGATGTCATCTCGCGGTCGTATGAATCGAAGAGGCAGATACAGCACGAGCACGAGATGAACCGACAGGCGGCCGTGGGCCAACACGACTGGTCTCGTGAGTTCTCGAATGCCACCCTCGGATGGGAAGATCGCTACGACGAGCATGGCAACCACTACACCGTGTCGAATGGAACCGAACGACTCTGGCGCGACAACGCCGGCAATCTGCACGAGGGGAACGCGCTGACCACCCCGGACCCGACCTGGCATGAGCTGTTCCGGCGGTGAGCCTGGCCTCGAACCGCGCGATTGATGATTTGTTAACAAGATTTTAACGAATCCAGGTCGAATGACCTGATACGATAGGGGAAGCTGTTCAAGCGCCGGAGTGGAGTCACTCCGATGGGATGGTCTCGATGCGTCTCGCCCGTGTGGGGCGGTGCGCAGTGGGGCCCTTCGTCCGAGACGGACGAGGTGGTTGAGGTGGAGGAAGAGCATGCAGTCACGTGACGCGGGCGCCCCGATCCTGGCCAGCACGACCCACGCCGCGACGGCGCAGAAGAAGTCTCGTCGCGCTCCCGCTTCCGAAACGCCCGCACATTCACAGGCGCAGTCGTCTGATCGCGTCGATCTCGGAACAGCCCAGATGAAGAGCACGGCGAACGCCGTGGTGCCGTTTCTCGGCGGCGACGTGGCCACTGATGAGGTCGTTCGCCAGCTCGGGTCGGCGAAATCGTCCATCCAGGTCGAGATGTACCGCCTCGGCTACGACAAGATCGTCGACGTGCTTGCCCGCCAGGCAAAAGCAGGGGTGAAGGTGCAGGTTCTGCTCGACCCCACGCCCGGTTACAACGAGGCCGATGCCGTCGACCAGACCCGCATGCGCGATCATCTCAAGAGCGCGGGGGTTGAGATTCTCACGTATCCCATCAACGAATCGGGCAAGATCGATCACGTCAAGCTGCTCATCGTTGACGGGAAGTCTGCTGTCATCGGGGGGCTGAACTGGGATCGCCACTCGCATCAGAACCTCGATCTCGACGTGCGCATCGAAGGACCGGCAGTCGCCCATCTGTCTGATGTCTTCGCCCGCGACTGGTCCACCTCTGGCGGGAAGTCGACACCGAAGGCCGCGCCCGTGGGCGGCAACGGGCACAAGGGAGACGCCGAGATCCGCGTGGCGACGACAGAGGTCGATCACGAGGGCATCCGCAACCTTCTCGTATCGAACATCGACAAGGCCAAGAAGTCGATTCGCGTGGTGGCATTCGCCCTCGCTGACAAGCAGATCGTCGATCGCCTCATTGCTGCGCGCAAGGAGCGGGGCGTTGACGTCAAGGTTCTGCTCGACCCCAACAAGCCCGTGAGCTTCGTCAACGAGAAGACGCGCAAGACGCTCGAGGCCGCCGGAATCGAGGTGCGCTATCTCAAGATCAACCTCGACACCCGCGAGAAGCTTCACGCCAAGGCCATGATGTTCGACGACGACACGGCCGTGCTTGGCAGCGCAAACTTCACCAACAAGGGCCTGACGGTGAACCACGAAGCGAACATCGAGGTGATCTCGAAGTCGGTGGGGCCCGCCATGACGAATTTCTTCGACGACCTGTGGACGAACCGCTCTGTCGAGCATCTGCCGTTCCTCCCGGACTTCGAGGAACGCGCTTCGACTGAATCGGTCGGGGAGTCGGCCGCGCATCGTCTCTTCGGCTGGTACAACAGCAGCTATCACCCCGGCGAGCGGCGCAACTGGGTGGGCGAGCGCAAGGAGAAGGTTCTCGAGGCGCTCGAGCGCTACTCCAAGACAGGGGGGCGTCCGGCCGATGACGCGCCAGACGCCGAGCACATCGGCGCACTGTCGGCCTTCCTCGAGAAGCGAAAGGTGTGGGAAATCCTTCCGGGGCCTGGCTCAGACGCGAAGGTGCACGAGGTTCGCGTCGAGATCGCGCGCAAGGCCGAGACCACCGTTCCTCAGCACATGGGCGAGTACAAGCAGAAGATGATCGACATGGTCGCGACGCCCGCGCTGAAACAGGTGCTCACCGACATCCTCGCGCACGCGCCCGAGGGGTTCTACAAGTCGCCGTCGTCTTCCACCGGCAAGTATCATCCGGCAGACGAGACGCGTCTCATCGACGTCCAGCCCGGGTTCCATCCCCCGTCGGAAGAAGAGCAGAAGGCCTATCCCGGCGGGGGGCTCCTGCTCCACTCGCTGCGCAACATGGTGGTGGCCTCAGCGCTGTGCGATTACTACGACATCAATGGCAAGGCGCGCGACGAGGTGATCATGGGAGAGGCGTTGCACGACATCTGCAAGTACGTCTCAGTGAAAGACCTCGAGGGATGGAAGCCGGGGCAGCCCGTGCCGTGGGGTCGGTACACGACGCCCGATCACGCGCACGCCGGGGCTGAGTTCGTGAAGGCGCTCGACCCCTCCGGAGGCAAGGTCACGGAGAAGGTTCGCCACTACATCGACATGCACATGGGCGCGTGGAACGCGCCGGAGCCGACCGTTCCGAAGACCCCTGAAGAGAAGGTCATCTCGCTGGCAGACTATCTCGCAAGCACCGAGAACTACTACGTCAAGGTGTGATCGCGCGGGGCGCAACGTGAGACGGCAGGGTCTGCGTCGTCAGCTCTGCGTCGTGTCTTCGCGAGGCTGCAGCGCCGGCGCGATGAGACGCGCCGGCTGGCGTACACGCACCGTGGTCAGACCGCGTCGATGCAAGACGTCAGAGGTCATGTAGCGCCGCAGATCTGCGACGAACGCCGCGCCGAAATCGGCGCGCTGCACCTGCGCCTCTGCGAAGGAGAATCGTGGAACGCCCAGCACAGATGGGCAATCGACGTGCATGTCCGGTGTCGCGCTGGCCAGATCAATGGTGAGGTCGAGCCACTGGCGATGGCCGTAGTCGTCGTCGTAGAGCACGAGGAAATCGCTGCGGTAGATGCGCGGGCAGCCAGGAACGGCGATGGAGACCTGGCCCGCCATGTAGATGGTTCCATCGGTCAGGCGAAGAACAAGGACCGGTCGGGGTCGGTGACTGTCAGACGCGCGTTTCGTCCGGTGCGTGATCACAAAGGTGCAT
>RGZZ01000290.1 GCA_010028905.1 Pseudomonadota bacterium
GATGCCACCAACAAGAGACTCGTGGCGTGGGTCGTGGGAACCGCCACACCCGACGAGATCAAGGCACACATCGCGCGCACCCTTCCCGCGTACATGATCCCTGTTGCCCTCGTCTCCATCGATGCGCTGCCCCTCAACACCACCGGAAAGCTCGACCGCAAGGCGCTGCCACTGCCCGACCTCTCCTCGACAGATGGCGAGCAGATCACACCCGCCCCCGACGATCTCGTCGGCCAGATGGTGCTGCTGCAGGCCCGCGAGGTGCTCGACGGTGGCGCGGCTTCCACGAACGCATCGAGATTCGGACTTGAAGCCGACTTCTTCGCCCTCGGCGGCCACTCGTTGCTGGCCACCCGATTCACCGCACGGCTACGCAATGCGCTGGGCATCGACGTGCCCGTGCGCCTCGTCTTCGAGCATCCGAGACTCCTCGATCTCGCCCAGGTTCTGCGCAGCTCTACCGCACGTGATCACACCGAGGTTGCGCCCCCGCAGACCACCATCGCCGCCAACGCGGTACGCATCACCCCCGAGCAGGCGCCGCTTGCAGACCTCAACCAGGCCGAGATCGACGGGCTCATCGCGGTCGTTCCCGGCGGCGCGGCCAACATACAGGACATCTACCCCCTCACCCCGCTGCAAGAAGGTCTCCTCTTTGTTCACCGCCTCGACCCGGAGGCCGACCCGTATGCTCTGCAGGTCTGGCTCCGCGCCGATAGCCGAGCCCATCTAGACGCCTGGATTCACACCCTGCAAGGCATCGTTGACCGCCACGACATCTGGCGCACGGCCTTCCACGACGCCGACCTGAGCCACCCCGTGCAGGTCGTGCTGCGACAGGCGCCCATTCACCAGACGTTCCTCGCGCTCCCCGAATGCAGCAACGACGACGTTGCTGCGAGAGCACTTGTCGAGGAGAATGCCACCACCTGGATAGACATCCACCGCGCGCCCCTCATGTACGTCACCGCTGCAGGCACGGCCGACGGGCCCCAGACCGTGCTCCTGCAGTTCCACCACCTCGTGAGCGACCACGTCGGCCTCGAGATCATGGCCCATGAAGCCGCGTTGCTTGCGCGCGGAGAAACCCTGCCGCCCCCCGTGCCCTTCCGTGACTTTGCCTGGCGCTCGCGACACAGCGTTTCTGAGGAAGCCCATCGCACGTTCTTCTCCGAGATGCTCGCACACATCGACACGCCCACCGCCCCGTTTGGCATCGCCCACGCACAAAGCAGCGGAGACGACATCGCGGAAGCGCATGTGCGCATCGAACCTGAGCTCGCCGCGCGCATGCGTGCCGCAGCATCGAGCGCGGCCGTGCCTCCTGCTGCCCTGGCCCACCTCGCATGGGCCCTCGTGCTGAGCCGTCTCTGTGGGCAGGACAAGGTCGTCTTCGGAACCGTGCTGTTCGGAAGGCTCCAGGGTGGCCAGGGCGTGGAGAGTGCCATGGGCCTCTTCATCAACACCCTGCCCATCGCGGTCGACCTGCGCAACCAGACCGCTACACAAGCGCTCACCCACGTCGCAAAGCGCCTCGTCTCCCTCATCCGGCACGAGCACGCACCCCTCAGTGTCGCCAAGAGCTGCGCAGGCGTCGGCGCCAGTGCCGAGCTGTTCACCACCCTGTTCAACTATCGGCACAGCACCACGCCCGCCCAAGACGCGTCAGAAACCGCTTTCACCCCTGGAGTCACCCTCGTCAGCACGCGAGAGCGCACGAACTACCCCTTCTCCCTCTCGATGGACGACCTCGGAAGCGGATTCGCCCTCTCCGCCCAGAGCATCGAGATCGAAGGCATCGGATGGACCGCGCAAGCGCTGTGCGACCTTATGTGCGAAGCGCTCACGCAGATCATCACATCCGTGGAGAACAAGAGCCAGCGCCCCATACTTGCGCTCCCCTTGCGCACCACCGTCGCCATCGCTTGTCTCGACCGTTGGACAAAATCGCAGAGCGCTCCGCTCCCTGACCCGCTCCCCCTCGTGCACCAGCGCTTCGAACAACAGGTCGCCCTGCGCCCGTACGCCACTGCCCTCCTCTTCGAAGACCAGACCCTCACCTACGGCGCGCTCGACGCCCGCGCCGACCGCCTCGCACGACATCTCGTCGCACTCGGAGTCGGCCCCGAGAGCCGCGTCGCCATTGTCCTGAACCGTGGCTTCGACCTCATCGTCGCCATCCTCGCCACCCTCAAGGCCGGGGGAGCCTACGTGCCTCTCGATCCTACCTGGCCGACGGATCGCATCCGCTACGCGGTTGAAGACAGTTACGCGAAGATCGTGCTCACGCAGGCGTCTCTCACGAGGCAGGTCGATGCGGTCTCCAGCAACGTGCCGTGCATCTGCACCGACGCTCCCTCCATCGTCACAGTCCTTGCGCAGCTTCCGGCCGCCCCGCCGGCGCGCGCACAGATCACGCCGGGCCAGCTCGCCTACGTCATCTACACGTCTGGCTCCACAGGGCGACCGAAGGGCGTTGGCGTCACACACGGCAACGTGGCCGCACTGCTGCAGCGCACGGACCGCAGCTTCACCTTCGGCCCTGACGATGCGTGGACGCTCTTTCACAGCACCACCTTCGACTTCTCGGTCTGGGAGATCTGGGGGGCACTCACGCACGGGGGCCGTCTGGTCATCGTTCCGCAAGAGGCACGCACCTCGCCCGACCGGTTCATCGACCTGCTCCACCACGAGAAGGTCACCGTGCTCAACCAGACCCCCTCTGCCTTCCAGAACCTCTTGCTCGCCATTCAGGCAAGACAGGCACACGATACCATGCCCGCACTGCACCTGCGCGAGATCATCTTCGGAGGCGAAGCCCTCGACCTGCGCGCCGTCGCGCCGTACCTGCAGATGGGTGGCCCCGGACGTCTCGTCAACATGTACGGCATCACCGAGACCACGGTACACGTGACCTTCGAGGCGCTCACCGAAGCACTCATCGATGCCCACCCCCATCAGAGCGTCATCGGCACGCCCATCGACGGCTGGGGCATCGAGGTCTGGGACGCCCACGGCAACCCCACGCCGGTCGGCGTCTGGGGCGAGATCGTCGTCTCGGGAGAAGGCCTGGCGCGCGGCTACCTCGAGCAACCCGGACTCACCGCCGACCGCTTCATCGCCGGCCCTGAGGGAACCCGGCGCTATCGCAGCGGCGACCGCGGCCGCTGGCTCTCCAGCGGAAGACTCGAACACGGGGGGCGCCTCGACCACCAGGTCAAGATCAGAGGCTTCCGCATCGAGACCGGCGAGATCGAAGCCGCCATTCTCGGGTGCGCGGGCGTCCTCCAGGCTGTCGTGCTCGCGATCGACGACCCCGCCGATGCCACCAACAAGAGACTCGTGGCGTGGGTCGTGGGAACCGCAACGTCAAACGAGATCAAGCGGCACATCGCGGGGATGCTGCCGTCGTACATGATCCCTGCGGCCATCGTCGCCATTGATGCGCTGCCCCTCACCGCCAATGGCAAGCTCGACCGCAAGGCGCTGCCGGCGCCCACGCTCGTCAGCGAAGGCCTCCAGCGTCTCGCGCCCGACCCAGACGATCTCGTCGGCCAGATGGTGCTGCTCCAGGCGCAAGAGGTACTAGGTGGGGGGACATGCGCACTCCCACTGACCTTCGGTCTCGAAGCCGACTTCTTCGCCACGGGCGGTCACTCACTGCTCGCCACACGATTCACCGCGCGGCTACGTCACGCGCTGGGAATCGATGTGCCGGTGCGACTCGTCTTTGAGCATCCGAGGCTGCTCGACCTTGCAACACGACTGAAGGCACTGCTCTCCTCCGAAGCGCACAGAGAAGACCCCGAAGCGCGCGTCATCGCGCCACTCGCGCATGACGCGCCGAAACCCGCTTCCTCTGCCCAGCAGCGGCTGTGGTTCATCGACCAGTTCGAGCAGGAGCGCGGCAACCAGGCCTACCTCATGCCCGCGATGAGCGAAATCGAAGGCGCCATCAACCCCTCGGCCCTGCAGCACGCCTTCGCTGCGCTCGTGCAGCGACATGCCAGCCTGCGCACGTTGCTCGTAGAGCACGATTCAGCGGTCTGGCAGCACGTGGTAGATCCCGACAGACCTGTTCTCAGCATCGAGGAAACCACCCCACGAGACCAAGCGATCATGCTGGCCCGTACCGTGCTGCTGCAGCCCTTCCGACTTGCCGAAGACATCCCCATCCGCGCGGTGCTCATCCCAGTTGCACCAGAGCCCACGGCGGGGACCGACGGCAAGGATCGACCGACCGATGCATACAGCATCAAGAAGTGGATCCTGGGGCTCGTCCTGCACCACACCGCCGCCGACGGATGGTCCATCCCCATCCTGCTCCGCGACCTCTCCCGACTCTATGCATCAGCCTGCACAGGGGAAGACCCGGCGCTGCCCCCGCTGCGCGTAAGCTACGCAGACTTTGCGGCCTGGCAGCGACGCTATCTCTCGGGAGCGCGACTCACCGCGCAGCTCGACGGGTGGAAGCAGACCCTTGCCGGCGTGCCGGTATGCACCCCCATCGCCACCGATCACCCGCGTCCACCCCGGCAGAGCATGCGAGGCGGCGCCTACGCCCGTGTCATCGGGTCCGATGTGACCCAGGCCTTCGAGCGCGGTGTGCGGGCTCACGGCGCAACGCTGTACATGGGACTGCTCGCGGCGTGGGCCCATGTTCTGCAGCGCCATGGCGCGGGAGACGACATCGTCATCGGAAGCCCCACCGCCAACCGAACCCACCCAGACCTCGAGCCCATCGTGGGAATGTTCGTCAACACCCTGCCGCTGCGACTCGACCTCAGCGACGCCCACACATTCGAACGCCTCCTGGACCACGTACGCGAGCGATGCGTGCAGGCCTGGGCGCGTCAGGACGTGCCCTTCGAGAACATCGTCGAGAGCCTTGACCTGCCCCGATCCTTGAGCCACCCGCCCCTCGTGCAGCTCATGCTCACCCTGCAGAACAACGAGCAGGCCAACCTGCATCTGGGAGACGTTCTCGCGCGACCTGTCGACCTGGGCCAGCGCATCGCAAAGGTCGACCTGAGCCTCTCCGCGGCGCAGACCGCCGAAGGTCTGGCCCTCGACATCGAGTACGCCGCCGACCTCTTTGAGCCCCTTACTGTCTCCCGAATAGCCGATCGCCTCGCCGCAACGATCGGCACCATCGCAGCACACCTCACCCACGATGGCGCAGCAACCAGAGACACCTCGCTCCAGCTGCACCGATGTGATCTGCTCACCCCAGACGAGCGAGACATTCTGAGAGTGCTCAGTCAGGGGGCGTCCACCGCTCCACTTCCAGACCCGCTCCCCCTCGTGCACCAGCGGTTCGAAGAACGAGCCGCCCTTCGCCCCCACGCCACCGCCCTCGTCTTCGAAGACCAGACCCTCACCTACGGCGTGCTCGACGCACGCGCGAACCAGTTGGCGCGACATCTCGTCGCGCTGGGCGTGGGCCCCGATGCGCGCGTGGCCATCGTCATGGACCGTGGCTTGGATCTTCTCGCTGCCATCCTCGGAACGCTCAAGGCCGGCGGTGCCTACGTACCGCTCGATCCATCGTGGCCAACGAATCGCATAACCGATGCGGTTCAAGACAGCAAAGCGCGGGTCGTGCTGACGCTCGAAGCGATCCGCCACGATGGGGTGCTGAAAGATCAGCGAGAATCGCACGAAACGTCTACGCTCGATGTGATCTGCCTCGACTCAAAAGAGACTCGCCGTGTGCTGGATGGAAGAGCGAACACCCCACCCGACCGCGGCACACTCTCCCCGCAGAACCTGGCGTACGTCATCTACACATCTGGCTCCACAGGGAAACCCAAAGGGGTAGCTGTCACCCACGCGCAGTGGACCCATCTCTGCCGGAACCAGGTGACCCCCTTCGAGGTGAGCACAGCGCTGCGAACGCTGGCCTGGGCCTCCATCGGATTCGACGCCAGCGTCTTTGAGTTCGGCCTTTCCCTGGGTCACGGGGGAACCTTCATACTCCCACGCGCAGAGCACCTCAAAGACAGCGCGCTGCTGTTCGCACTGCTCGAGAGATTCAGCGTCACGCACCTCACCATCGTACCTTCCGCGCTCCACGCCCTGACAGAGGGCACCTCCGCTGAGGTGTTGGCAGAAGCACTCCCGGCACTGCAGACCATCGTCGTCGCAGGTGAGCCGTGTCCGGTGCCCCTCGCCAACCTGTGGGCCTCAAACCGACAGCTCATCAATGCCTACGGCCCCACCGAGGCGACCGTGTGCACAACCACCTGCCAGATCACCCCCGACGTGCTGACCCGCGCCATCGAGCGAAGCAATCTTCCCATCGGCCCCCCCGTCGATCACGTCACGGTCCACGTGCTCGACGCGCATCTGAACAACGTACCCATTGGCGTGCCTGGCGAGCTCTACATCGGAGGCGCCCAGGTCGCCCGAGGCTACCTCGACCGACCCGGTCTAACCGCCGATAGATTTGTCGCAGACCCCTTCACCCTCGAATCACGGGGCGCCCGAATGTACCGCACAGGCGACCTCGTGCGCTGGAACGCCCACGGCGAGCTCGAGTTCCTCGGACGCATCGACCACCAGGTCAAGATCAG
>RGZZ01000291.1 GCA_010028905.1 Pseudomonadota bacterium
GTCGACTCATCGCAGCCCACGGTGCCGCTCGACATGCTCGGCCTGCTGCTGCAGGGCCGACACGGCAATCCACACACGATTCTCGGCCTGCACGAAACGACCATCGCCGGCGCGCCGGCGCGCGTCATCCGGGTCTACAACCCACACGCCCGCGAGG
The DNA here is from genome assembly GCA_010028905.1 of Pseudomonadota bacterium. Classification (NCBI taxonomy): domain Bacteria; kingdom Pseudomonadati; phylum Pseudomonadota; species Pseudomonadota bacterium. Next base: position 158 of record RGZZ01000291.1, read on the forward strand.
TCACCGCGATTGTTGGCGTCGACAAGACGCCGCTGCCGTGCCGTGAGATCGTACCCGGGTACTTCGAGTGCGTGTTTCGGCACGATGCCGAGGGTCCGGTTCGCTACACCCTCCGCTTCGTGTCGGGCGACGCAGTGTGGGAGTGTGCCGACCCCTATGCGTTCCTCCCGACGGTGGGCGACATTGATCTGCATCTTTTCAACGAGGGCCGTCATCACGACATCCATCGCGTCATGGGGGCGCATCCGCGCGAGATCGAGGGGGTTCCGGGCACTGCATTCGCCGTGTGGGCTCCCAACGCCGAGCGCGTGAGCGTCGTCGGTGCCTTCAATCACTGGGATGGTCGCTGCCACGTCATGCGCTCGCTGGGGGTGAGCGGGGTGTGGGAGCTGTTCGTGCCTGGCGTCGGGCCGGGGGAGCTGTACAAGTTCGAGCTGCGCACGCGCGGCGGCGCGCTCCTCACCAAGACCGATCCCTACGGCTTCCAGTTCGAGCTCCGCCCGTCGAACGCCGCCGTGGTCACGTCGCTCGAGGGGTACACGTGGGGCGATTCCGCCTGGATGGAGCGCCGCGCCGCCACGTCGCTGCAGGCGGGGCCGGTGAACATCTACGAGGTGCACCTCGGCTCGTGGATGCAGGACCCCGCGCGCAAGCCGAGATTCATGGGCTACCGGGAGATCGCTCCCCGTCTGGCTCGGTACATGCTCGAGATGGGGTATACCCACGCCGAGCTGCTCCCGATCATGGAGCATCCCTTCGACGGCTCGTGGGGCTATCAGGTGACGGGGTACTACGGGGTGACCAGCCGCTACGGCAGCCCGGAAGACTTCATGTGGTTCGTCGATCACCTGCACCAGCAGGGGCTGGGGGTGATCGTCGACTGGGTGCCCGCCCACTTCCCGCGCGACGCGTGGGCGCTCGGGCGCTTCGACGGCACGGCGCTGTATGAGCACGAAGACCCTCGTCTCGGCGAGCACCGGGACTGGGGAACCTACATCTTCAACTATGGCCGCAACGAGGTTCGCAACTTCCTCGTGGGCAACGCCTTGTTCTGGCTCGAGATGTACCATGTCGACGGGCTGAGGGTCGACGCGGTCGCGTCGATGCTCTATCTCGACTACTCTCGCGATGAGGGGCAGTGGCTTCCCAACCGCCATGGCGGGCGGGAGAACCTCGAGGCCATCGAGTTCCTCAAGCACACCAACATGATCGTTCACGAACGCCATCCCGGGGCGGTGACCATCGCAGAGGAGTCCACCTCGTGGCCGCTTGTGACCCGCCCGGTGTACGTGGGGGGGCTCGGGTTCGACTTCAAGTGGAACATGGGGTGGATGAACGACTTCCTCGAATACGTGAAGCTCGATCCGGTTCACCGCAAGTACCATCACAACAAGCTCACCTTCGCCATGGTGTACGCCTACAGCGAGAGCTTCATGCTCGTTCTCTCGCACGACGAGGTGGTGCACGGCAAGGGATCGCTCGTTGGAAAGATGCCAGGCGACGAGTGGCGCCGGTTCGCCAATCTGCGCGTCTCCCTCGCGTACATGTACTGCCACCCTGGAAAGAAGCTCATGTTCATGGGAGGCGAGTTCGGTCAGGTGCAGGAGTGGTTCGAAGCCGAGAGCCTGCACTGGCACGTGCTCGAGCACCCGTTCCATCAGGGCATGCATCGCTTCAGCCGCGAGGTCGGTCGGCTCTATCTCAATGAGCGCTCGCTGCACGAGGTCGACGCGTCGTGGCAGGGCTTTGAGTGGATTGATTGCAACGACTACGATCACAGCGTTGTCTCATGGATTCGCAGAGCGGAGGATTCAGACGACTTCATCGTCTGTCTCTTCAACTTCACGCCCGTGGTGCGGGAGGGGTGGCGCATCGGCGTGCCCCGCGATGGCCAGTACCTGGAGATCCTCAACAGCGATGGCGATGCCTACGGGGGCAGCAACGTCGGCAATCTCGGCGGGGTGAGCGCCGAAGCCGTGCCGTCGCATGGTCGTCCGTTCTCCATATCGGTGACGATACCGCCGCTTGGCGCGCTCGTTCTCAAGCCTGATCCTGCGACCTGGTCCCCGCTGAACGCGCTCGAGGCGCCGCAAGGGCCGCCGGAAGAAGCGCCGGAAGCTGCGGTCGAGGGCACTGACGGATCCGTCTGAGGGGTGATGTTCACGGTCCTCCTGCGGGGGTAGCACGAGCATGGGACCCCCTGAACAACCAAGAGGAGGATACCGTCATGAGACGACTGGCAGCGTTCCTGATGCTTGCTCTCGTCATGCTCGCGGGCTTGTGCGATCCGTGCAAGGCCGCGCCTGAATCCGTGATCGATCCGAAGGTGCAGCCCTATGTGGGCGATCGCCGCCCCTTCAGCCTGGAAGCGAACTACATGTCGCTGCCTGGCTACCTTCGCTTCGTCGTCTACCAGCGTGAGGGCATCTGGATGGATCGGCGTGAGGCCGAAGCCATCGTGAAGTCGCAGATCGCCACCGGCGAGTAGCCTCGCTGCCGATCAGCGCGCCGTGCTCTCGTCTTCGGCGATCTGGCGCGCCAGGCTGATGCGCTCTGCAGGGGTGGGATGGGTGCGGTTCACCACCTGTGCCTCGCCTGTCAGTACCTCGATCATCTGTGCGAACTCGAGGGAGCGGAGCAGCCCTTCGATGCTGTAGCCGCTCTTCACGATGAGACGAACGCCATGCTCGTCGGCGTCACGCTCTTTCTGGCGCGACGTGTTCGTTCCGAGGTAGGTGCTGATGTAGCGCTGCATGGAGTCTGACGTGAAATCGGTCTGCTGGCTGTACATCTGCAGCAGCTGCTGCGCCTCCGCGCGCTCTCGGCTGTGATGCAGGAACGCATGGCTGCCTTCGTGGGCCATCCAGCTGGCCAGCATCTCGTCGAACAGGACATCGGCACGGTCTCGCTGGGCAGGGGTCATGCCCCACAGGGTCGGCAGCCGATAGGGGTTGTCGGCCCCTGTCACGCGGAGGGTGAGCCGACCTGTCTTCTTGGCCTGGTCGACCTGCGCAACATAGACCGCCAGCCTTCGAACGTAGTCGCACTCCGTGGTGCCATACACGGCTACGCCATCGGCGAGCTTGCGCAGCGTGTCGAGCAGGAGCGCATCGAAGATGATCAGGTGGTGCCAGGTCTGCGCGTTGAACCCCATCTGACCGATGAAGACATAGTACTGAACGGGCTGGGCGCTCTGGAACACCTCTGCGAGATGGGGATTGAGGCGCTGGCTGATGCGTCGCAGCGCACCGTCGTACCGGGTATCGCAGAGATAGGTGCTCTGGTAGCGAGACAGCACCATCGCATCTTGCCACAGCAGCAGATCTTCGAGGGGAACCGGTTGCTGGGCCGCAGCATGGCGAAGCAGCGACGAGACGATGATGCAGGTGAGCGCTGCGAGGCGAATCGACCGAACCATGCGTTGCAGTTTCGTCTTTCGAGCCGGCAAGTCATTCTCGGCGACGCGGCTCGCAAAAGAGAAGAGGGCCGACGTACGATGCAGGACATCTTCGTCGGCCCTCTGATGACGTGGTCGGGGCGAAAGGATTTGAACCTTCGACCCCAGCGTCCCGAACGCTGTGCGCTACCAGGCTGCGCTACGCCCCGGCGTCTCCGCAACCGCCCTGTTTTCGGGAGGCGGAAGCAGCTCCGTCAAGGTCGAGCCCTGACGGCCCTCATAGTTTACTTCGTGCCCCACGGGTTGTCAATACGGATAGCGCTTCCCACGGGGCAGCGAGCTCCTCATTCGCTTGCGAGGTCGCTGGCGCTCACCGACGTGAGCGCCACGTCGCTGTGAATCAGGGTCCCCTCCTGCTGGGTCAGGTGGCGGAACTCCTTGAGCAGGCGCTGGAAGACCGGGCCTGGGGCGCCGGTGCCCACGTTTCTGCCGCTGATGCTCACAACCGGAACGAGCTCGGCGCCGGTGCCCGTCAGGAAGACCTCGTCGGCCACGTAGAGGTCGTGAGGGTTGATCATGGTCTCTTCGACGAGGATGTTGTTGCGCCGCGCGAGGTCGATCACGGCCCCCCGCGTGACGCCCTCGAGGATGCCCACATAGCGCCCAGGGGTGCGGAGCACCCCGTTCTTGTAGACGAAGATGTTCTCGGCCGTGCACTCGGTGACGAAGCCATTGCTGTTGAGCATCACGGCCTCGTCGGCGTCGGTGGTGTTGGCTTCGATCTTGGCGAGGATGTTGTTGAGGTAGTTGAGGCTCTTGATCTTCGAGTCGAGCGCTTCGGGGGAGGTGCGGCGCACCGAAGAGATGATCACGCGCAGCCCGCGGGTGTACTTCTCCTCGGGGTAGAGCTTGATCTTGTCAGCGATGACCACGACCGACGGGCTGGCGCACTTGCGCGGGTCGAGGCCGAGATCACCCTTGCCGCGCGAGATGACGACGCGGATGTAGCCGTCGACGATGTGATTGCGTCGGCACGTCTCGAGAACCACCTCTCGCATCTCGGCCAGCGTGACGGGAATCGTCAGTCGGATGGAGAGCGCTGACTCATAGAGCCGCTCGAGATGCTGCTCGAGTCGGAAGACCCGTCCCCCGTAGGCGCGGATGCCCTCAAAGACGCCGTCGCCATAGAGAAAGCCGTGATCCCACACGGACACCTTGGCGTCTTCGCTGTCGACGTAGGCGCCGTTCACATAGACCTTGAGAGACATCGGGAGAGTCCTCCAGAAGATTGCGGCCCGTCGATCCGCACGGATCATTCGGGAGCGATGTGCGGCGCGGGGCTTCTCCGACGCGCCGCGCCACTCCTTCACGTGATGCGGGGTCTGCCTGTGAAGCACGCCGCGCCTGAAGCATTTGAAATGACCAGCACTCTCTGATATAGTTTCAAGGTCGGTCGCCAGTGCTTCACCTGTCTCTCCTCCGCACGGCTGGCCAACGGGTTGACGCGGGTCTGATCGCTGGCAGCGCCCCACGCGCGGCAACGGCGTTCTCGAAGGGACATCTCACCTTGTCGGTGCTCAGGGCGCTTGCGGGGCTTTTCGGGCGCGGCAACCCGAGCCGCGCCTTCGGCCACGGGGTCTATCTCTCTCCTGCCTGGTCAGACGGCGCTTCCCGCCATCAGTACGCTCCGTTCTTCGCACAGATGAGGCGCCTGTCTGCCTACAAGCTGCTCTTTGATTGCGGCGAGGCCGCTGACGATGGCGCGGTGAGGTTCTCGCGCGCGGGCGAGGATTTCGTGACCGAGGCGGAGCGGTGGGGCCGCGAGCAGAAGCACCCGTTCGCATGCACGGCCTGGGTTCGACTGACCTCTCCCGACGGGCAGTGTCGCGTGCTCTCTCGGGCGTTTGTCCGCAACCTCACCTATAGCCTGCGGTTCTTCCAGATGTTCAGCGCGGTGATGATCGATCCCGGCGTCGAGCCTCCTGAAGAAGACGGTGCGCTCCTCGAACTTGTTCGCGCTGTGCGACGGGAATGTCCGGCTCAGGCGCTCGGCGTACGTCTGCGTGTGCCGTGGCTCGATCGACGAGCGCTCGTTCGCGGGTTGACGGAGACGTGCGCCGACGTCGAGGTCTCACTTCAAGGAGCGTCACAGAGCTCCGTCAAGTACGCGCAGTGGTGCGAGCGCAGCACCAAGGCCGCCATGGAGCTCGTCGGCGCGAAGGCTCTCCTACTCGGCCTGCCTGCCACGTCGCTCGACAACGGCCCACCGGAGTCCCTCGAGTCGGCGCTGAGAGGGGTTCGGCGAGGAATGGAGGCCTACGCGCCGGAGCGTGTGCGTGTTCTGCTCTATCGTGAGGGGCTCGCCAGCGATGCAGACTGGAAGATCTTTGCGAGGGACTGGCTGAGCTGACAAGGCGTCTATCGCGGAAGGCCGCGATGCAGGGGGGGGAAGATGGGGACGCGAACCAACCAACCGCGTATGGAGAAGTTCACGAAGATACCGGAGCCCACCATTCAGCGGCTTCCGCTCTACTACCGGTGTCTCTCGGAGTTTCGCGACAGAGATCGCGAGATCATCTCTTCAGAAGACGTGGCGTCAAAGATCCCGGGCATGAAGGCTTCCCAGTTCCGCAAGGACCTCTCCTATTTCGGGGAGTTCGGCGTGCAGGGCATGGGGTATGTGGTGACCCACCTCCTCGAGCGCATCTCGAACATCCTGCAGCTCAACCGCATCCATTTCGTGGTTCTCGTCGGGGCGGGCAACCTCGGCTCCGCCCTGGTGAACTTCGGGGGCTTTCGGCAGTGGGGCTTTCACGTGACTCGCATCTTCGACAGCAACCCGCAGAAGGTAGGCGGCCGTCTCGCAGATCTCGAGATCGAGGACGTGGCCACCCTCCCTCGTCCGCTCGATGCGAGCATCGGCATCCTGGCGGTTCCCTCTGCGGCGGCCGTGGAGACGGCGCGGGTGCTCATCGAGTCTGGGTGC
>RGZZ01000292.1 GCA_010028905.1 Pseudomonadota bacterium
GGTGCCGTCGCTCAGCAGGTCCTCGAGCTGGATGTGGGGAGGCAGGAACATGGCGATGCCGATGACGGACGTGACCACGAGCATCGGGCCGACAACGAGCAGCGACGTGGTGATGGCCTCGTGGAGTATCGCCTGTACGGTGGAGAGGTTCAAGATGCGTTCACCATGTAGTCCTTGTGGCCCGCGAGCCGCTCTCGCAGCTTGCCGAGGGAACGGGTGTGCAGCTGCGACACGCGGGGCTCGGAGACACCGAGCACCGAGGCCACCTCCTTGCAGGTGAGTCCTTCGTAGTGGTACAGGTACACCACCTGCCGCTCGCGATCGCTCAGCTGCTCGATGGCGTCCTTGAGGATGGCGGAGCGCTCGAGACGAGACACCTCGTCGACCACGTTCTGACGCTCATCCGGAAGGGTCTCGCCCAGCAGGGTCTCGGCGTTGTTCGTGAGGCGCTTGAGATCTTCGAACGACGTGACGTACGAGCCGTTGAGCTGGGTCATGACGTCGTCGAGGGCCGTGACCTTCATGTTGAGGCTCGTGGCGAGCTCTTCGCGGGTGGGGGTGCGACCGAGAGACTGTGTGAGCTCGACCGTGCGCTGCTCCACCGCGCGGCTCTGGCGGCGCACGCTGCGCGGCACCCAGTCGAGGTTCCGCAGGCCGTCGAGGATGGCGCCGCGGATGCGCAGGGTCGCGTAGGTCTTGAACTGCACCTTGCGCGCCGCGTCGAACTTCTCGAAGGCGTCGAGAAGACCGATGGTGCCGTCGCTCAGCAGGTCCTCGAGCTGGATGTGGGGAGGCAGGAACATGGCGATGCGTCCCGCCACGTGCTTCACCAGCGGCGCGTATTCTCGCATGAGCTCTTCCTGGACCTGAGGGGCGGATGTCTGCAGCGCGTTCACGGGCCTTCTCCCTGCTTGTTGTTGGTGCTCGCGCACACGAGGGTCACGACAGCGGCGGCATCGTGCCGGGCATCTCGGCGTCGATCTGGCCGGTCTGCGGAGGCACACCACCTGACTCGAGAGCGCCGACCACCATCTGCAGCACCCGTCCGACGCCGAATCCCAGAATCGATGCCAGCAGCATCGACCAGACCGCGCTCTCGAGCAGGGTTGCATAGGCGGTGCCATCTTGATAGCGCACGGCGATGACGGCGCAGAAGGTCACGATGCCGAGCGTTCTTGCCCACCACAGGGGAGAGATCGCGTTCATCGCACCTGCCTGCCTCATCTCCGGCACCTGCCGGTGCTGTCGCCGCTTCAGGCCTCGAGACGTCACCCTTCCTCCGGAGGGGAGTTCAGGTCGCGCCGTCGAGGTTCGTCACGTCGACTCGTGCATTACATTGCCTCTTGGTTCTCGGAACACTTTCGGCCCGCAAAAGTTTTTTTTCCTCCTGTTCCTCTACGGTTCACCCGTACCATGGAGGCGCGTCCCCTGGGCCTGGCGCGTCCCCGAGCTCCCCGTCCCCTTCCTTCATGAGGGGTCGATGCAAGCGCCCGAAAAAATTCCTCGATCGACCGAAAGTGTTCAGCGCGCCGGCCATCAATGTAATGCCCGAAGACGGAGATCGAGTCGCCGCCCCTCGAGGCGAAGACCCGACTCAGAAGGGAGGCTGGCACCCGTGAACATCTCTGGCATCGGTGCAGGAACAGGTTGGTCAGGATACGCAGCCCCCATCGGCAACGCTGCGCAGTCTGCGCCGCAGATCCCCCTCGGGGGGGGCGGCTCGTCTTTCGCGCAGCAGATCGGCCAGTATGTGAGCCAGGTGAACGACATGCAGAATGCAGCCGACGCTTCTGCCCGAGGCGCCGTGCTGGGCGACGTGCGCAGCATGCACTCCGTCATGATCGCGGGCGAGGAGGCCAGCCTGGCACTTTCGACGGTGCTGCAGGCACGCAACAAGGTGCTCGACGCGTACCGCGAGATCATGAGGATGCAGGTCTAGTAGGCGCCCCCCGCGCGACCCGCAAACAAGCTACCCACCAGAGAGGAAGAGGACGCTCCCATGTTCGGATTCGAGCACAACGCCACCCTCAACATCCTGAAGACCGGTCTCGACGGTCTCGAGCGACGCCAGCTGCTGCTGTCGAACAACGTCGCCAACATGAACACGCCGGGCTACCTGACCCGCGACCTCGACTTCAAGACCGTGATGGACGCACAGGCCCGCGGGCTGTCTGACCCCGAGGTGATGGACGTCTCGAAGACCGACGCCAACCACATGGTCGACGATCGGGCCTCCTCCGACGTCTGGGACAATGCCGTGAGCACCGCCACCGAGGCCCCCGACCTGCAGGACCAGATGGTCAAGCTCGGCCAGAACTCGCTGAGCTACGCGACCATGTCGCAGCTCATCACCCACCAGCTTCGTCGCTACCGCTCAGTCATTCAGGAAGGGAGCCGATAGACCATGAACAGCTTCTCCGAGCTCTTTGGCTCGATGGGCATCAGCGCCACCGGCATGAACGTCGAGCAGCGCCGCCTCGAGGCCTCCGCCCGCAACCTCTCGATCGTCCACATCGCCGCCCGCCCCGGTCAGGAGACCGCGCAGGTGCGCAGCGTGCGGGTGCGCGAGAAGGGCACGATGGACACCGAAGACGCCCAGTTCAGCGAGTTCATGAACGGCCATCGCATCCAGGGGGTGGCCGGCGAGAACATCGACGCCAAGGCGCCCTCGCGGCTGCAGTACGAGCCGGGCAATCCGGTGGCCGACGAGAGCGGAATGGTGGCCTACCCCGCCGTCGACTACCTCACCGAGATGACATCGATGATGCAGTCGTCACGCGCATTCGAGGCAAATGTCACCGCCTACACCGAAGCACGAAACATGATTCAGCGGGCCCTCGAGATCGGCCGCGGCGCCTGACGCCAGGCGACGAAACGACCCCCACCCCGACCTCCATCGACACTGAGAAAGAGAGCTGCACGCGAGCATGCTGGAAGAGCTGACGAGACAGTGGAACACCCTCGGCGTCAAGGGGCGCTTCGCCCTCAGCGCCGCCGTGATTGCCAGCATCGGCATCCTCGCCCTGGTCGTTCTCTGGTCTAAGCGACCCGACTACAAGCCGCTGATGAGCGGTCTGAAGCAGGCCGACGCCGCCAATGTCACACGCAAGCTCAAGGACCTCAAGGTGCCCTATGAGATCAGCGACGACGGCGAGACCATTCTCGTCCCCGCCTCGCAGCTCTACCAGACGCGCATGGACATCGCGGGCGCCGGCGTCACCGAAGGTCACGCGGGTGGCTTCGAGCTGTTCGACAAGACCCGTTTCCAGACGTCGCCCCTGAGCGAGAAGGTGACCTACATGCGCGCGCTCCAGGGCGAGCTCGAGCAGACCATTGCCACCCTGCAAGAGGTCGATACGGTGCGCGTTCACCTCGTGCTCCCGCAGCGCGAGATCCTGGTTGACGACAGCAAGTCGACCACCGCCTCCATCGTGCTCAAGCTCAAGCCCGGCGCGGTGGTCACCCCCAACGAGGTGCGCGCCATCCAGGCGCTGGTGGCGGCCGCGGTGCCGAACCTGCTCAAGGAGAACATCACGATCATGGACACGAAGGGCGTTCTGCTCTCTTCGGGTGATGAGGGTCCCGACGGCAGCGCGGGTGCCTCGACCATGTCTGACCTCACCAGGCAAGAGGAGAAGAAGCTCCAGAAGCGCACGCAGGAGATGCTCGACCAGATCCTGGGCGCGGGGATGGCCGTGGTGCGCGTGAGCGTCGAGCTGCAGAACGAGCAGCGTGTCGTCGAGTCGCAGGAGTACAAGCCGCTCGACGCCCAGAAGAACACGGGCGTGCTGCGCAGCCGTCAGCAGACCGACGAGTCGTACAAGGGCACGGGCAAGCCCGTCGGGCCCGCCACGGCTACCGGCGCGAAGGCCGTGACCCAGATCAACGGCCAGTCGACCAACTCCGACTACAAGAACCTGCGCAACACCGAGAACTACGAGATCTCGAACGTGAAGGAACGCGCCGTCATCGCCCCTGGCCGCTTGAAGCGCATCTCGGCCTCGGTTGCCCTCTCGCAGGACTTGAAACTGACCCGCCCGGGCATCGATGATATTACCGACCTGGTCAAGGAGAGCATCGGCTTCGATGCATCGCGCAAGGACGAGGTGAAGGTGGCGCTCGTGAAGTTCCGCGGGCCCGGCGCCGACAACACGGTGACCTCGGCACCCGATCGCAAGTGGCTCGAATGGGCCCGACTCGCAGCTCCCGTGCTGGCCGTGCTGGCCTTCTGGATCATCGCAGGTCGCATGACACGTCCGGCGAAGCCCACAGGTGCGGGTGCCGACCTCGCCCTCGGTCCTGGCGCGGGGCTGGCCCCTGGCCTGCCGGGCGGAATGGGAATGGCCGGCTACGACCCGATGCAGCCTGGCACGGGGCCGATGGGCGGGTTCCCTGGAGATATGTCTGGTGGGCTGTCTGGCACGGTTCCCCTGCCAGATATGTCGGTGGTCGACGGATTCGGACCGTCGAAGGAAGAATCCAACATCCTCAGCAGCCAGGTCCGCAAGCTGGCCCTCGACGACCCGCGCGCCATCGCCGCGGTGCTCGAGAAGTGGATCGCGAAGGACCAGGAGCGCGACGAGACCGAGAAGAAGGGGTAAAGCGCCGTGGACAGCTCGAGCATTGCAGAAGGGTACACGGGCCTGCAGAAGGCCGCCGTGCTGCTCACCGAGATCGGCCTCGACTCGTCGGTCGACATCTTGCGCAACTTCAACCAGCGCTTCGTGCCGCGGTTGATGCGCGAGGTGAAGAACGCGAAGGCCCTGCCCGATGAGATCCGCCAGGAGATCATCATGCAGTTCCTCGAGGAGGCCGCCGAGCTCGCGGGCACCAACCGTGAAGCCTTCGCCGACGAGCTCCTCAAGCGAACCCTCGAGTCGAACCAGTTCGCCGCGCTTGAGTTCCTGCAGAGCACCGACCGCGCCCAGCTCATCGAGCTCATCAAGGAAGAGCATCCCCAGGTGGGGGCCTTCATTCTCGCCTACCTGAACCCGAAGCTCGGCAGCGTGGTGCTCAGCGGACTTCCCCGCGAGCTGCAGGCCGATCTCGCCCTGCGCATCGCCGGCATGCGCCAGCCCCACACCGAGGCCCTCGAAGTGCTCGACCGCGTTCTCGCCACGCGCCTCAACACCGTGTCAAAGGGGCCTGTGAAGGTGGGTGGGCTGCAGAACCTTGTGGCCATTCTGCGAAACGCCGGGCGAAACTCGGAAACCGTGGTCATGGAAGCCCTGGTCGATCGGCGCCCCGACCTCGTGGAGCCCACCAAGAAGATGCTCATCGTCTTCGAAGATCTCACGCGTCTCGACGATCGCAGCTTCCAGAAGATCGTGAAGCAGATCGACGGCAAGACGCTGGCCATGGCCCTCAAGAAGACCACCAAGGACATCGAGGACCTGGTGATGCGCAACCTGTCGGAGCGCGTGCGCGAGATGCTCGTGGCCGACATCGAGGCGCTCGGCAAGGTGCGCCTCAAAGACGTGATGGAAGCGCAGCAGAAGATCGTGGAGAGCTTCCGCGAGCTCGAGCGCAGCGGCGAGATCGTGCTGCTCGATGTCGAAGAGGAGATGGTATGAGCCAAGAAGCCACCGCCCGCAAGGAGATCCCCGCCAGCGCCGCCATCCTGGCCCTGGTGCAGCAGAAGGCCAACGCCCTGCGCGAAGAGGCGCAGGCGCAGGCCGAGGGGCTGCGCCAGGAGGCCTACAAGAGCGGGTACGAGGCCGGCCTCGAGGAAGGCCGTCGCGTGGCGCAGGAGCTGGTGTCAAAGCAGTATCAAGACGCGCTCGCGCTGGTGCAGCAGCAGCAGGTCATGCAGCAGGAGCAGCTGCAGGCCTGGTTCCGCGAGATGGAGCCGGAGATGCATCGCGTGATGCTCGAGATCGCGGCCACCGTGATCAAGCGCCAGGTCGAGGTCGAACCGGACATCATTGTGACGCAGGTGCGCGCCGCCCTCGACACCCTGAGCAATGCCGCGTGGGTGCGGGTGAAGGTGAATCCGGTGCACCTGCCCGCCCTTGAGCAGGCACAGCTCGAGGCGGCCTATGCAGTTCGCGCCGAGCGCATCGAATACGCGGGAGATGAACGCGTGACCCCTGGCGGCTGCCTCGTAGAAGCCCCTGGAGCGCGCGTCGACGCAACGGTGGAAGGGCAGCTCGAGCGGGTCTCCGAAGCCATCTCTCGTGTCTCAACCCCCTGACCACCTGTTCCGCGAGTCGCTCGCATCGGTGAGCGCCGCCTTGCGCGGCATCAACCCCGTCACGCGCGTCGGCGAGGTCACGCAGATGGTGGGCACCATCGTCGAGGCTCGCGGACCCAAAGCCCCCACGGGCGCCATCTGCGAGATCGACACCGCTTCCGGACCCGTGCTCGCGGAGGTGGTCGGATTCCACGCCCGCGGGCTGCAGCTGCTTCCGCTCGGCCCCATCGCGGGCATCGCCGCGGGGGCGCGGGTCACCATCCTGGCCGACAGCGCTTCGATTCCCCTGTCACCCAAGCTGCTCGGGCGCGTCATCGACGCCACCGGCGCCCCCCTCGATGGCGGAC
>RGZZ01000293.1 GCA_010028905.1 Pseudomonadota bacterium
TCGCCGTCTGCCGCTCAGCAGGTGGCGACGGGCACGCTCTATGGTCGCGTCGAAGACGAGGCCGCGCAGTCTGTGGTCGGCGCCGAGGTCATTCTCGACAATGGGCCGCTGCGGGGCGTGAGCGACGGTCAAGGCGCGTTTCGCATCGCGGGGGTTCCCGTCGGGCCACACACCATGCACATCCACTGCCGTGGCTACCGGTCGGCGACAGGCCAGGTGAAGGTCTTGCAGGGGGTGGAGCGCAGCGTCCTCGTGGGGCTAAAGCGCTCAGGCGCACCCCCCGTGGCGAGAACGGGCGTGTACACCGTCAATGCCTACAGCTACACGGTATCGGGGCGCAAGCGCTGGGTGCGTCGCATCGAGGTGTGGGAGTACGGCAACGGATCGAAGCACTGGTCGGGCTACTGGTCAACCCCGCTCTCGCCTCGCTCGCTGGCCTGCAACGGCGTGACCCTGGGCCGTTCGTATCGCGTTCGCGTGATATGGCGCGGACGCAGCGGCCGCGACTACACCGGGACCTACACGCGCACGCCGAGCAGCGAGCACCAGACGGTGAGCTTCTACAATCCCTAGCGCGCGCTGTCCGGAAGATTCAACCCCGCCTCCTGCCGCTCATCCCGACGGTTCCACGTCGACCCGCGCGATGCAACATTCGTTGCGCCACGTGTTCATGGCGTGGTTTCCCCTGGCCCTGAGCTTCGAGCTGATGATGATGGAGGCGCCGTCGCTGCAGGCCGCCGTGGGACGACTGGCCGACCCTCGCCTCAATCTCGCGGCCTGGGGACTCACCATCTCGCTCTCGCTGCTCATCGAGAGTCCCGTCATCATGCTGCTGCCAACCTCCATCGCGCTGAGTCGATCGCGTCCGGCGTTCGACACGCTGCGTCGCTTCGTGCTCAGACTGTGCGTGGCATGCACGGCACTCACCGCGGCGCTCGCACTCACACCGCTCTACGCCCGCGTCACCGAGGCGATCATGCGTCAGCCGGCCGATATCGTCGAGGCTGCGCGACCGGCTCTTGGCATCATGCTGCTGTGGACGGGGGCCATCGGATATCGTCGGTTCTATCAAGGCCTGCTGGTGCGGGCGCGCCAGGCGAACCGCGTGTCGTGGGGAACGGGGGTTCGACTGGTGACGGTGCTTGCCACCGCGGTCTTCCTGGTGCGTCATGGGCAGATGCCGGGGGTTCAGGTCGCCGCAACGGCCATCATGGTGGGGGTCATCTCGGAAGCGTTTGTCACGCGCCTGTTCGCGCGCGAGGCGGTGCGCGACCTGGACGCGGACGACGCGGAAGAGGCGCCGCTCACCACGCGCGATGTCGTTCGCTTTCACACGCCGCTTGCGGCGACCTCGCTCCTCACCCTTCTCGCGCCCCCCATCACGGCGGCGGCCGTGGCCTGGCTTCCCAACGCGGTGGACACCCTCGCCGCGTGGCCCGTCGCCTTCGGTGTCATGCTCGTCATTCGTGGGGGCGGGCTGGCCTTGCAAGAGGCGTCGGTGGCGTGCGCACACGATGCGCGGGCACGCGCGCCGCTGCACCGGTTTGCGTGGGTGGTAGGTGTGCTCACGAGTGCCGTGGCTGCCCTGCTGGCGTTCACGCCCCTGCTCGATCTCTATCTCGGGGCCGCGCTCCAGGTGCCGCTCCAGCTGCATCCTCTCGTGCGCCGCTCCACCGCGATCTGCGTGGCGCTTCCTCTGTTCACGGCCCTCTCGTCGCACCTGCGCGGCCTGCTCATGATCGAGAAGGACACAGGGGGCGTCTACGCGGGCATGGGGGTGGGCCTTGTCACGCAGTGCGCGGTGCTTGCCCTCGGGGTGTTCCTGAACATCGCGGGCATCGATGTCGCGGGGTTCGGGCTCATGAGCGCTGCGATATTCGAGTGGCTCTATCTGCGGATGCGGATTCGCCGCTCGGCGTCGCTGGCCTGACGATACCAGTGAATCGTCTGGCGCAGCCCGTCTTGCAGAGACGTGCGTGCCCGCGTTCCGAGGTGGGCTTCGAGGCGGCTGATGTCGACGGTGCGGCACAGAGACGCGGTGGGGCGCGACGTGTCGTACGTCGGCTGAACGGCGTGCCCGCTCTCAGCCAGTACCGCGTCGACCGCCTCGCGCACCGTCGATGCGACTCCGCTGCCGAGGTTCAGGGGAATTCCGGGCAGCGGGCGGGCGATGAGGTCGGCTAGATCGCGCGCCGTGTCAGCGGCGAAGTAGAAATCGCGCACGGCGCTGCCGTCGCCCCACACCACGAAGGGGTCGATCTTCTCGACGGCGCGTCGCACCAGGGCGGCGAGCACGTTGGCGCCCTGCCCGAAGCGATCGTGCGGGCCGTACATGCTCGTGGCGCGCACGATGGTGACCTGGGTCTTGCTGACCCGGGTGTAGTGCGCGGCAAGACGCTCGAGGTAGCGGTGCATCTCGCCCACGCCCTCGTAGAGCGGTGACGGGGGCACGTTGTGATCGAGCGCGTCTTCACGAATCGGGTGAGTGCATTCCGGGTAGACGGTGGCGCTGCTCATCAGCAGCGCGTTCGCAACCCCGTTTCGGCTGCAGGCCTCGAGCAGGCCGCCCACGATCTGCAGCGTGGGCAGAATCTCTGCGGTGGGACTGGTGGCCTCGAGCATGGTGCCCGACTTCTCGATGGCGCAGATGGCCACGCAGTCGAAGCCGCGCGTCACCGCCAGGCAGTCGTCGAAGCGCGTGAGATCGCACGGATCTGATGGGACGCCGAGCACGGGTGCGTGGTGGCGCGTGGCCGCCACCTCGACGCCGCGGCGCGCGAGCTCGAGGCAGAGATGCTGGCCCACGAGTCCGGCGCCACCCGCCACGCGCACGCGCATGTCAGCGGAAGACGTCGTAGCGGCCGGCGCCGGTCTGCCGGTTTTGCGCGTACCAGTCGATGGTCTCGCGAATGCCTGCTTCAAGGCTCACCGATGGTGCGATTCCCAGCGCGCGGGCCCGCGTCATGTCCATCACGCGCATGGCGTCGCCTCGCGGCTTCGAGGTGTCCCACTCGACGCGAGGCGGTGAATCGAGCTGGGCGGTCACCACGTCGACCAGCTCGCGAATCGAGGTGCCCACGCCGCTGCCCAGGTTCACGGGCTTTGAGCAGCGCTGCTCGAACACGGTGAGCATGCCTGCGGCCACGTCTCTTGCGTGAATGAAGTCGCGTCGCGCCGAGCCGTCTCCCCACACGACGAGGGGATTCTCACCATCAACGGCGCGGCGCACGATCGATGGAACCACCATGGCGTTCTGCAGGTCGAAGTTGTCGTAGGGGCCGTAGGTGTTGGCCGGCCGCACGATGTAGAGGTCTTCCCAGCCGTACTCGACGCGATACGACTCGACCTGCAGCTCGCACAGCCGCTTGGCCCAGCCGGGCACGCGGTCGTTCGGGCTCGGGAATGTGCTCCACACGTCGTCTTCGCGGAGCACCTCGGCCGGGCTGTACACCGCGATGGAACTGGTGAACAGATAGCGCTTCACGCCGCAGCGGCGCGCGGCCTCGAGCAGGTGAAAGCTGAAGAGCACCGTGGGCGTGATGAAGCTTGCAGGCCGCGTGGTCGAGACGGCGGGCGAGCCCTTCACCCCGCACAGCTGGAACACGAACTCGATGCCGTCGCAGGCCTGGGCGCAGGCCGCGGGGTCGGTGAGGTCGAGACGCTGGAACTCGCTCCCCGCGGGGGCGCGAGACGCGTCGTCGAGCGACACCACCCGCACCTTCGCTCCGCGCTCGAGGAGCATCTCGACCAGCGGTCGGCCGATGAGGCCCGTTCCGCCCGCCACCAGAACGCTTCGATTCTTGAACATCAGGCACCCACCCGTTGCGCGCGCGCTGCCGGCATCAGTAGTGGCCCGCGATCTCGCGCGTCGTGACGCAGTTTCCGTACAGGTAGGCGCCCTTCTTGTTGCCGTACCATATCACCTGCCGGCACCAGTCGTCCCACGTGGTCCATCGCTCGCTGGTGCGATCGATGTGATAGCGGGTGGGTGAAGGGGTCAGCGTGGCCTCGTCGCCCACCACCTTCGCGCGATGCCAGGCCAGCAGGTCGTATCCGACCTCGATGACGCAGTCAGCGGTCTCGAACGGGCGCTTGAGCAGGGCCTGATTGAGCGTGATGGCGTCGTGCAGCGCGCCAGGGGGAAGCGGCGTCGCGCTCGACGCGAGGGCGCGGGTCAGCACACGCTCGGCTTCGGCGTAGAATGCGTCGAGACGGTTCTCGAAGACCAGCTCGATGAGGGCGTGCTCGTCAGCGGGCCAGAATATGTTGAGCCACTGCGGCGCCGGGACATACTCGGTGCCACCCGCCTGAATCGAGGCGGCGGTCTCGATGAAGAACCGACGTACCCCCTCGAGCACCGGCGCCTCGCTCAGGTCGCCGTCGGTGAACTGCAGAATCAGCTCACGATACGAGAGCCCGCCCAGCTCGTGGGCAAGCACCAGTGGGATCTGCAGCACCTTGTCGAAGTGCAGCAGGGCCGTCATCCACGAGAACGCCCGCGCTCTGCGCCAGTCGTCTCTGGGCAGGGTGGCCGTTGCTATCACCAGCTCCTGCGATTCGTGCACCTCGTCATCGTCGGCCACCAGCGTGCCGTGGATGTTGATGATCTTCGTCTCGACGGTCTCGAGGCCGTGGGCCGCGCGATAGGCCGGATCGGCCATCTCGGCGTTGGGCAGAATGGTGAGGTTGTTGAACTGGATGCGGTTGTGCTGCCCTTGCTCGATGACCGCCGACACGCCTTCGGTGAACGATGCGTAGGTCTCGCCGGGCAGCCCGAGGATGAGATCGCTGTAGGTCTCGACCCGATCCCGGGTGAAGCGGCGCTGCAGCTCGCGATACGAGTCAGACGAGATGTTCTTGCGCTTGATCTTCTCGAGGGTGCCGGGGTCGACCGACTGCAGCGAGAGGGTCACGCCCTTGTTCAATCCGCTGCGTGAGAGTATCGACTGCACCTCGTAGGCGCGCTCGGTGGCGTTCTTGGTGTTCTGCACCGACAGCGCCTGCGGGTAGCCGCGCTCGGCCTTCAGCTTCGCGGCGTAGGTGGCGATCTCGATGTCACGCGGCAGAATTCCGAAGTTGGCGTCGCAGCAGAAGATGAACTCGGTGCGATGGGCGGCGAACCAGTCGAGCTCGCCGTGCAGGCGCGTCAAGTCGAAGGGGTAGACCTTGGCGGCCACCGCTGAGCCCCAGTCGCAGAAGGTGCACGAGAACGGGCAGCCTCGGTTGGTCTCCCAGAGCGCGAGCCACGTCTCGTCCGGGTTCGCGGCGATGAGCGGCTCGAACACGCCTTCGAGATAGGGCGACGGGATCTCGTCGAGGGTCTTCAAGCGCGCGGCCCGAGGGTTGGTTACCAGTCGCTCGCCGTCTCGCCACGTCAGCGACGGCACCTCGCGCCAGTCGACGGCCTCGAGCGAGGCGGCGTGCCGGCGCTGTTCGAGCAGCTGCAGGAAGGCCCGCTCGCCCTCACCGTGGCAGGCCAGATCGATGAACGGGTGCTCGCGCAGAAAGGCCTCGGGGCGATCGGGCACCTGGGGACCGCCGAAGACGATGCACACCGCGGGGTTGTGCGCCTTCAGGCGTCGCGCGATCTCGAGCGAGATGCGGATGTTCCACACATAGGTGCTGAAGGCCACCACGTCGGCCGATTCGAGATGCGCGACGGCCTGCGACACCGGCAGCCGCTTGTAGAGGGGCAGCAGGAAGCCGAAGGCGTCGGGGGGGGCGTGCTTCTCGACGTAGGCCTGCAGCAGCCCCACTGAGTACGGGAAGTAGTTCTGGTTCGAGAAGCTGTTGTTGATCTGAACCTGTCCGATGGTGAGCGGCCGCATGCGGGTGTTCTTCGTCATCGGTGCGTGCGATACCATTCCACGGTGTCAGCCACGCCTTCGCGGAGGGTCACGCTTGGGGCGAACCCCAGCAGATGGCGGGCTCGCGTGATGTCGACGAGGCGAAATGGGATGGCTGTGGGCTTCGAGGGGTCGAACAGCGGCGTCTCGCCGCCTCGGCCCACGGCGTCGAGAACCAAGGCGGCGACCTCGCCCACGGTGGTCGCCTCGCCGGAGCCCAGGTTCAGGGGCTCATCGACCTCCGAGCCGAGCAGCTCCAGGCCGCCCCGAGCCAGGTCGGTGACGTGGAGGAAGTCGCGCACCTCGCGGCCGTCTCCCCACACGCGCAGCGGCGTCTCGCCCTCCACCGCCCGTCTGATGAGACCCGCCATGACGTGTGACGTGGCCGCATCGAAGCTGTCGTGGCGCCCGTACACGGCTGGCGGACGGCACACGGCCACGCGGGTGGTCGAGCGGCGATCGACGAGCTCGCCGAGCCGTTCGAGGTAGCGGCGCATCCAGCCGTAGCCGAAGTAGCCTTCGTAGGGATCGGCCGACCACATCTCGCTCTCTTTCACGGGGTGCGTGGCGGGCGGGTAGCCGGTCGAGCTGCCGAACAGCAGCACCTTTTTGACCCCCTGCGCCCATGCGGCTTCGAGCACCCGGGCCGTGAGCACGAGATTG
>RGZZ01000294.1 GCA_010028905.1 Pseudomonadota bacterium
GACCGTTTCACGAAGCGTTCAAGGTTCTTGCACGCCCGTTTGGCACGATGGGGGTGAAAGGAATGCCCCCCCGTGCAGATCGACAATCTCGTTCGCCCCTGGGCTCACAAGAGCGCTCTCCCGAGCCGTGGCCTCGCCGAAGGGTCCTCCTCGCGCGCAACCGCCCTCCAGAGCAGCCGTCGGTGCCTCTCCGAGGTCTTCCGCTCCGCCGTGGGCGCACTGCGCGCCGGTCGGCCCCTCCCGACCGGTGACGTCATCCCCGCCGCCGACCGTGAAGCGCTTCGTGACAGCGGGCGCAACGGGCTCTGGGTCACGGTCGAGCTCGCGCCGTTCGCGGTGGCCGGCGGTCTCGGTCAGGTCTCGGAGACGGCGCCAGAGGTGCTCAATCAGTACCTGGGCAAGGACGTGCGGGTCATGATGCCCCACCTGCGGCCATTGAAGAACAGCGGTCTCGACTTCGACCGCACGGGTGTCACCACCACCCTCACGGGCTTCGACGGCACCGCTGAGACGTTCGAGCTGCTGCAGTGCGCGCGTCCCGGCAAGCCCGTGTTGTACACCATTGAGAACGAGAAGTACTTCGGCTCACAAGATCTGCTCTACACGCCCAGGGACAAAGCCGTGCCCGGCATCGGCGAAGATGCGCTGTTCAAGTCGGTGATGATGTACAACCGCGCCGCCAGCGCCTTCATCCCGGCCCTCGACGGCGACAAGCAGGCGGCGCAACGTGCCGCGCTCCCCACAGCGCGCCCTGCTGCACCGCAATCAGAGGCCAGCAGACCCTCCGGCAAACCGGTGGGAGAGACCGAAGGGCGCGGGCGGGTGCGCGAGCTGTTCGCCCGCGCTGTGGCCCGCCTGATGCCGTCGCTGAACAAAACCGAGAAAGCGGGGTGCGACGAGCAGCCGGCAGCCCCTTCAGTCGAGCGCTTCGACGGCAAGCTCGACTTCCTCATCGCCCACGACTGGCTGACCTCTCCCATGTTCAACGAGCTCGACCCGCAGCACGCCGAAGGCCTGGGCAAGATCTTCTTCTTGCACAACACCTATGACGAGGCGCGCGATCTCGACTACGCTTGCCGCGTCAACGGGCTCAAGGCCCCTTGCGCCGGCGCGACGACCTACTCCCCGCTGCGCATCGGCCTCGAGAAGGCCGACGCCGTCATCGGCAACGCGTTCTATGTGGAGCGCCTGACAAGCGGCCTGGTGGGCGACAGCGCGTTCGTGGGCGCGCTTCAGGCGCAACGTGACGCCGGTCGGGTGTTCGACATGCACCACGGCCTCTCTGACCAGTACTCCCCCCGAGACAACCCCAACCTGCGCGAGAACGGCTACACCGATCTGCCCGCAGGCTTCGGCACCCACGCTGCGCGCGATCTGCCCGCGCTCGATGGCTTCAAGCAGCGCAACCGCCTCGCCATGCAGCGCGAGATGGGGCTCACGCAAGACGCAGACGCCGTCGTGTTCAGCTGGATTGCGCGGCCCGAGCCGTATCAGAAGGGGTTTACCATGCTGATGGATCAGCTCGGTGACTTCCTCCGCCAGAACCCGAAGGCCCAGGCTGTCGTGGCGGGCATCAACCTCGAAAAGGCACCGGCCGACGTGCAGGCCTGGGTCGAGACACTTCGGCAAGATCCGCAGCTGCAGGGACGCGTGAGCTTCCCGGGGTTCGTCGACAACCAGAAGGTGGTGCGTCTTGCCGCAGGATCGAGCTTCCTCGTGCTGCCCAGCACCTACGAGCCCTACGGCCTGAGCCAGCTCGAGGCCATGCGGGTGGGCGCCCTGCCCATCGTGCACGCGGTCGATGGGCTGCGTGCCACGGTGGCCGACCCGGGCAAGGGGCTTGAGACCCCCGCCGCCCTCCAGCCGTACGGGCGCACCGGCGTGTTCATGCAGCCGTTCGATGTGCCCGCATTCTGGAATGCCCTCGACGCGCGCACGAAGGGCCAGGGGCCGGATGCCGCCCAGCAGGCCGTGCTCGACAATGCCAGCCGCAAGCTGCGCAACGCCCTCGACGAGGCCATGGCCCTCGACACCCACACCCCGGCCGAAGCCACCCAGGCGCGATGGAACGCCATGCGCTACGTCGAGGAGCAGCACAGCTGGAAGAAGATCTCGGCCCGCTACGTCGCCCCCATCGGCGCCGCCAAAGCGGCGGCGCGGGAGCGGTCGCTTCTGGGCACGAGAGTCTCGATCACCGCGTAGGAGATCGGCCGAAAAGGCCGATCTCCGCCCAGAAGGCTTGCCAGAGGTGCGGCTTCACCCGGCCACAGGAAGCCGCTTCAAGCGCCCGCCCTTGTCTCACACCGGTTTTGACGGTAACAATAACCCATGGGCAACCTGCAAGGCACCTCGAAATCCGCCGTCGCCACCGCCCTTGTGAGCGCCACCCCGCCCGACCTGCTCGATGCTCTCCCACGCCGCAGACGCCGCCTGGCGGGCTTCTGGCTCACCGAGGTTCTTGTGGCCACGATGCTGGTGTCCATGGTACTGATCCCGGTACTGGGGCTGTTCCCCATGGGCCGCGGCGCGCTCAAGCAGGCCGAACATCTGCAGACCGCCACCAGCCTTGCCCGCCAGGCCATGAGCACGGCGCGCGCCACGAAGGGCGATTCGCTGCAAACCCCGGCACCGGACGCAAGCATTCCAGCCTTCCACTCCGCAAGCAAGCAGACGGTCAACGGCGTCGACTACAGCATCACCTACGACATGTACGCCATTCACGCAACGCCCAACAGCACGAACCCCACAACCCAGGACGCGACCCTCATGGACGTGGTGGTGAAGGTGGAGTGGAACGGCATGCAGGCCCCCGTGGTGTACTCCAGCCGGATCTACAAGAACTACCTCGGGTTCCAGAAGAACGAGACCGTCAAGAACAACCCCGACGATCCCCCGTCCGCTACGCCTCCCACACCGGCTCCCGGATCGAGCCCGACCAGATGAAGAAGCCCACGCGTCAGCGCGGCATGACCCTCATCGAGACCCTGGTGAGCGCAGTGGTGGGGTTGGGCATTCTCGTCACCGTCGGGGCCTTGCTGATTCAAGGCCTGAACATGTGGGTGACCGCGCAGCGCCACGCCTCCGCCCAGCAGGCGGCGCTCAAAGCGATGCATCGCATGACTTCCGACCTCCAGCAGTCTGACGTCAAGACCGTGACCGCGTACCGTGCCACCTCGGCGCCCAACCGCGACGGATTCAGCTTCCTCTCTGCCCAGCAGAATGGAATCATCCAGCACGACCAGTACGGAGAGATCGTCTGGCAGAAGCACGTGGTCTACTACCGAGACGCGGCTCGCTCCACCCTGCGCCGGCAAGAGATTGCCCTCACCACACCGGATAAAGACCCGGACGATCTCACCCTCACCACGTTCACCCCCGACGACAATGACGCCATCGTGGTCAACGACGTGCAGGCGCTCTCCGCCTCCACCCTCTCCGGAGGGAACCCGGTGAGCGTCTCCATCACCTGCGGCGACGACACGGTGACCTCGACCCTGAGCGGCAGCGTGGTGCTCGAGAACGGCGTGCTCAAGGCCTACCCGTTCGGTCGAACGATGAGCATACGCCCCTACGTGTTGCCTATTGACACGTTCCAGAGCGCGCGCGTGACCTTCTGCAACAACATTCTCACGAACACCCCGACCCTCGTGAGCGATAAAAGCCTGGCCATCAACGTGAGCCAGGTGCTCAACCTGTCGACGTCGGCCATCACAGACCTTCAGGCCGGAACGGTCAGCGCGTCGTCGATTATACCCTCGACAGCCCTGACAACCGCGGTGAATGGGAAACTCACGCGGTAGTGAGGCACCACCAGAGAAGAGGCGGCATTCTCCCGTCGACCCTGATGATCGTCTTTTTGGTGCTCGTCATCGGCCTCGCTCTCGCCGTTCTCGCCACCGGAAACCTGCAGCTGTCGAACAGCGAGCTGAACCGCAATCTGGCCCTCGAGGTGGCGCGCGCCGGCATCAGCCAGTACCTGTACGACTCCGACAACGCGCCACCGCCAAGCCCCCGGTTCGTGCTCTCCACCGCGCGCGTGCTCAGCAGCATCAGCCTCCGGGGGGCGACCCCCCTTTCAGACCAGCGAACCCCCTATCCCATTCCAGGCTCACGTCTCCCCGGAAGCTGCTACCTCACGTTCAACAAGAGCAAGCCCTACTGGAGCGTCGACAACCTCAAGAGCAGCGAGCCGGCCGATGGCTGGCGAGGGCCCGATACCGTGCCGCCCTTCTGCATCGATCTCATCGCCACGGGGGTGGTGAACGGCGTCGAGAAGCACGTCGAGTGCGTGATCTCGCGCCGCTGGGACTACGCCCTCAGCACGCCCTGCTACATCGACGTGGGTGGCACCGAGACCGGTTCGGACACCGCCGTGCTTCCCTCCATCGTCACGGGCGACGTATTCACTGCTCGGACATACAACGGCAACGACCCCGTCATCAACGTGGGCAGACGCCTCGACCCTGACGCCGTCCCGCCTTCGTGGGTATCGAGCAGCAACAATGGCATCAAGGGCTACCTGCGCGTCGCCAGCAAGAGCACCAGCTCGATCTACGTCGATACCTCTCGGAGCAACGCGGTCTCCGGAACGAAGTTCGGCACCACCGAGAGCCGATATCCCCCGGTCGCTCTGCCAGACGCGAGCAGCTGGACCGATCTGGCGGCAACGTTCACCTACGACAACCGGGCCGCCAACCAGGGGGCCTATCTCGCGTCGTACGTCTCATCGTCCGGCGCAAGCTGCTACGCCATCATGAGCGACGGGACGCACAGCACGACGGCGTTCACGATACCCGCGGGCAACTGGAAGGTGAACGGCAATCTCGTGGGCGCCATGGCCGATGGCTCCGCCTCTACCGCAACGGAGCTGGTGCTCAACGATGCTCAGCTGCAGGTGAACGGAGACGTGGCCTTCTCCGACCATCCCAAGCGCCTGTTCGGCAACCAGTCGCTGCTCTGGGCGACGGGCGATGTGACCTTCAAGGACGGGTTCATCGACGGGGGCGACAACGGCATGGTGCTGTACGCACGGTCTCTGGTGACCCGCGCGGGCGGCAACCTCAACGGACTCGTGCTGGCCGAGAACGAGGTCGCCATGGAGCCCTACGACAAGACCCTCACAAGCTCGACTGACATCACGCTGTTCAACACCCTGCGAACCAAGAGCCTCTCGAGCGCCTTCACCGGCTCGTACATCCAGATCGGCCAGCGCCGCATCGCGGGCATGTACATCCGCGGCGGCGTCTTCACGCCAGATGGCGCAAGCGTCGGGCCGGACAGCCGCTTCACCTTTCGCTCGGTGAACCTGACCTGGGACCCCGCCTACCTGAAGGTGCTGCACGACTACGCCGACCGCAAGGTGTGCTACTGGCAGGAGATCCCCTGAGGCGATCCTGCCAGAGACGGCAGGCTCCGCGCTCGACCCGCGCGCGAGCGCAACGCCAGTCCGCGTAGTCCCCAGGTGCGCGCGCCCGCCTCAGAGATCGACGAAGGCCGAAAGCTGTGACGCCACCTCGATAGCCGAGTGCGGACGATCATCCGGACTCTTGGCCAGCATGCGCAGCACCAGGGCCTCGAAGGCCTCGGGAATCTCGGGGCGGAAGTCGCGCGGCGGAGGCGGGTCCTCCATGATGACCTTGGTGATGAGCGCCATCACATCTGCCTCGTCGAACGGCAGGCGCTCCGTGAGCATCTGGTAGATGACCACGCCCATGGCGTAGATGTCGGCGCGCTCATCGACGTTGCGGCTGTCACCGATCTGTTCCGGGGCCATGTAGTAGGGGGTTCCGATGGCCCCGCTCTGGCGCGTCAATGTGGCCGAGCTCGAGGCGCGGGCGATGCCGAAGTCCATGAGCTTGATCTCGCCCTTGTCGGTGAGCATGACGTTCTGCGGCTTGACGTCGCGGTGAATGATCTGCTTCGCGTGGGCTGCACCCAGGGCGTCGACGATGGCCCGCGCCCATCGGGCCACCTGACCGATGGGAAGAGGGCTCTTCTCTTCGATGACCTCATCGAGCGGCTTGCCCTTCACGATCTCCATGACGAGATACGGCACCTGGGAGTACTGGGGCGTGGTGTACGTGCCGGCGTCATAGATGCGCAGCACCGCGGGGTGCTGAATGGAGCGGGCGATCTCGATCTCGCGCTGGAAGCGGGCGAGGAACTCGGCATCCTTGAGGCAATTGGAATGGGGCACCTTCATGGCGAAGCGATCGCCCGCTGCGCTCTCGACCCGATAGACCGAGGCCATGCCCCCTTCGCCCAGCAGATCGATGATGCGGTACTCGCCCACGCGGTAGTCTACGGGCAGGGGGATCTTCGACAGGGCGAAGGCCTGCGAGGTGGCGTTGGATGCCCGGGTGTCCGCCGCGTCGGCCTCGGCCTGCGCCTCCTTGGCCTTGTCGGCGGCGATGAGGGCTTCACGGCGCTTCTTTCGTACGTAGGGAAGTGCTCCGGCGAGCACCAGCACGAGCGACGCGGCCGCCGAGATGATGAGCGGAAGCACCT
>RGZZ01000295.1 GCA_010028905.1 Pseudomonadota bacterium
AATGGACAGCATGGTGGAACTCCCTCTCCTCGTTCAGTGATAACAGAATCTCACGTCTGCCCGATTCGAGGTAGATCCCAGATGTAAACTTGTGACGCGTTCGTCTCAACCGACCCCTGTCGACCCGGGATGACAGAGGGATATACGTTCAGTTCTGCGGTGAGGAGGGGGGGGCGGTGCCGAGCCCGCTCCAGGCATCGAACGCGCGCAGCCACGCCGGGTCGGCCTTTCTCAGGCGGGCATCACGATGGGTGAGCACGTCGGCGAAGGTCTCGGCGGCCACCTCTCCAGGGGCCTCTGCGGCGTGGCGGCCGTGATAGGGATGCCCCGGGCTCTCCTGCGCTCTTCTGAATGCGAGATCGCGCGACAGGGCGTAGTCGTCGTAGTGTGCGGGATCGTCGGCGCGGTGGCTGTCTTCGAACGCGTGCCCGAGCTCGTGGAGGAGGACGTCGCGGCCCCCTTCCTGCGGGCCGAGCGCGTCTGCCCTCACCATCACGGTGTGGGCGCGGTACTCGCCTCGAACCGCCCCGCTCTTCCACGCCTGGAGGGATTCGGTCTCGGCGTTGGCGATGCGCTCCGTCGAACCCTGGCCATCGACGCGGACGAAGGTGTAGGTGGGAACCAGCAGCTCCGCGTCGTAGGCCATCATCGATCGCTGGTCGGGTGGCAGCGACGACTCGTCGACGCCATAGGCCCGCTGTGCCTGCTCGATGCGTGGGCCGTTGAGACGGGTGATGAGGGTTGCGATCTCCTCGCGCTCGCGGCGCGTCGTGGCGCCGCAGCCATCGGCCAGGTCGCGCAGGCTCACGGGCGCCACGCGGGCGAGCCGCCCCATCTGAACGGCTTCGGCGGTCATTGCGGGCTCGAGGAGGTGTCCGGTTGCTTCCTGCACCTCGCGCCTGGCGACCACATCACGCTGCTGCTGCAGGCTGGCCAGCTTCTGTCGGGCCAGGATGAGGTCAGCGCTCGGGGGGGCGCTTCCAGCCTGGCGCTCGAGGCTCACGACCTGACCCTGGAGTGTACTGATGCGGCTGCTGTAGATCTGGTTGATTCTCGCCAGTGCCGCGCGGGCCGCGGGAACGAGGGAAGGGCTGCTGTAGGCGTCGAGCGAGACGGGCGTGACCACGCCGGCGTCTCGCGGAGTCTGTCCGGGCTGTATGATGCGAATGCGTGTGGCGTGTCGGGTGAGGGCTGTCAAAACCTCGTCGGGTACCCGTGAGAGGCTGTTCCGCGCCTTCTCGAGGTCTGCGGGCGATCCGCCGCTGTCGGCGAGCAGCGCGTTGATGCGCTGCTCTCGCTGCGACGCTGAATCGGTGGCGACAAGGGGCTGGGTCGACGCGGCCACGCTGTGGCTCAGGCTTGTCACAGGTGGGCTGGCGGAAGCCATCGACGCCGCCACCGACAGCCCCAGAACGACGGTTGCGAGAACCGAGGGCCGTGACGCGACGGGCGACGACGCCGCTGCGGAAATCGGCGCGGGGGGAGGCCCGATGGCTGTACGGTCGGGTTCGCCCAGGGCATGTTCCTGTGCGGCAGTCACGGACCGCGCGGGGAGCGAGGAGGTCAGCCAGGGAGAGAGGGGCGGTCGCGATCCGATCTGCATGCCTCTGAGGGTATCACGTCTCCCTGAAAGAAGCCAGAAATCAGCGCCGCGCCGTCTCTCGTGGCGCCGTGACGACCCAGGGAGCACAGGAACGGACGAGGGGAGGCGCGGGGGACGCGCCGAATCCGTGCCCATGCGGTATTCGCGCGCCATCTGTCTCGTCACGCTGCTGGTGGCCTTTCTCGGGCCGGCTCTGGCAGCCCCCCAGCCGGACAAGGCGACGGCTGCGTCGTCGCAACCGTATGTCCGGGTGGTCAAGAACCGCTCAGGTCGTCCAGAGGCGCTGCAGACGTCGGTGGTTGTGCATCGCATGCCGGGCGGGCAGCGTGTCGATCTGGTGAGCGCGGTGCATCTCGGCGAGGCTTCGTACTACGCTGGCCTGAACAAGCGCTTCAGCGGGTACGATGTGGTGCTCTATGAGCTCGTGGTCAGCGGCGATGGGGCCCCTGTCACGGGGCCCGTGGTCATTCCCCGCGATGAGGGGAGCGACTCGTCTCTCTCACAGGTGCAGATGATGCTCTGCCGCCTGCTCGGATTGAAGTTTCAGCTTCACGCCATCAACTACGCGGCGCCGAACTTTCGTCACGCCGATCTGTCGTACGCTGAGTTCCAGGCGGCCATGGCCCGTCAGGGAGAGTCGACCACCGATCTGCTGATGAAGGTGCTCAAGATCGCCATCTCCAACGCCGACCAGCTCGACAGCGGCGAGCTGAGCGACGTCGAGATCATCACGATTCTGGCGCGTGGCCCCAGTCCCCGTGAACAGCTGGCCCTGCGCCGCATGTTTGCTGCGTGCTTTCCCGAGATCGAGCGCCTCACGTCCGAGATTCAAGGCAGCACCCTCATCGCAGGCCGAAACAAGCGCGCGATCGAGGTGCTCGACCGCGAGCTGAAGCACGGTGCCAGGAGCGTGGCGGTGTTCTACGGCGCCGGCCACATGCCCGATCTCGCGCGACGCTTGCGCTCAAGAGGCGGAACCGTGACGCGGTCGGAATGGATCACGGCGTGGAACCTCGTCGATCGATGACGTGGGCGCAGTGAGCCGGGCTAGCCGTCGTTGACGATCTGATCGAGAATCTCGTCGAGCACGTCGTCGAACACGTCAGCGTTCACCTGACAGGTGCCCACCTGTTCATGGCCCCCGCCACCGTGCATCTTCATGAGGGCGCCCACGTTGGTCTTCGAGGAGCGGTTGATGATGCTGTGCCCGACCGAGATCGCGGTGATCTTCGGATCCGGCGTCCGTATGAGGCGGACCGAGATGTTCTGCTTGGGGAACAGGGAGTACTCGATGAAGCGGTTTCCCACGGGGGCTTCCTGCAGAGACCGCATGTCGAGGAGGATGCAGTTCTTGCGAACCTCTGCGACATCACGGATGAGCACGCGATACTGCTTGTCGTGCTCCCAGTAGCGCTTCACGCGCTCCTGCACGTCGGGAAGGGCCAGGATGTCATCGATCTCCATCGTGCGGCAGTACTCGATGAGCTCTTCCATCAGGCGGTAGTTGCTGATGCGATAGTCCTTGAAGCGCCCGAGGCCTGTGCGCGGGTCCATGATGAACGACAGCAGGTACCATCCTTTGGGGTCGAGGATCTCTTCGGCGGTCAGGTTTCCGCTGTCGCAGCGGTCGACGGCCTCCATCATGACCTCGCGGTCGGGGAACTTCTCGGCTCCGCCATAGTACTCATAGATGTTGCGCGCGCAGCTCGGCGCGGGCTTGGATACCCCCTGGAAGTCCGGCGTGAACAGGAAGACATCGCTCTCACTGGAGTGATGGTCGAACCACAGGCCGCACCCTGGCCAGTAGGGTACGTTGGCCAGCACGTCGTTCTCGTCAATGGGAACCTTGCCGTCCTGGATATCCTTCGGATGAACGAACTTGTAGGCGTCGACGATGCCCGCCTCTTTCAGCAGCACCGCGCAGATGAGCCCATCGAAATCAGAGCGCGTCACCAGTCGCATGAATGGACAACTCCTCCCAGGGTTGTGGTTCCATTCGCGTGTGGACCGACGGTTCCCTCGCGATCGCCGGGGAGGACGAGATGGCCTGATCGCGAAGGCGGGAGGAGAATCACTGCAGACGCGGTAATGCTATACACTGCCTATACAGTATCTATACCGAGACAACCATAGAAAGCAGACATTGATACCATGATCAAAGATGTCCAGGGACAGCAGGACGGTCGCGGCGTGGCGATTCAACGCGTAGGCGTGAAGGACGTGCGCCTGCCGTTTCTCGTCAAGGAGAAGGACGACGGCTACCAGTCGGTGCTCGGATCGGCCACGTTGTCGGTCGACCTCCCGCATCAGTACAAAGGCACCCACCTCTCGCGCTTCATCGAGATCCTGCTCGACTGGAGCAAGCGTCCCATGAATGCCGAGGAGGTGAAGACCATCCTCGACGCCACCCGCGCGCGTCTCGACGCTCAACGGGCCCGTCTCCAGCTGGGGTTCAAGTACTTCATCGGCAAGCGCTCTCCCGTCAGTGCCATCGACCAGATCATGGACTACGACGTAAGCTTCGATGGCGCGGTCGACGGCGACAGCTGCACGCTCACGCTGGGCGTCGACGTGCCCATCACCACGCTGTGCCCGTGCTCGAAGACCATCTCGAAGTACGGCGCCCACAACCAGCGCAGCGTTGTGCGGGTAAGGGTGCGCTTCACCGAGGGAGCATCGATCTGGATCGAGGACCTGGTCCGATCGGTGGAAGCCAAGGGGTCGTGTGAGCTCTACCCGCTGCTGAAGCGCGAAGACGAGAAGTACGTCACCGAGCGCGCCTACGAGAATCCCAAGTTCGTCGAGGACGTGCTGCGTGACGTCGTGCTCATGTTGCGTGACGATCCCCGCGTGACCTGGTTCGAGGTCGAGTGCGAGTCGATGGAGTCGATTCACAACCACAATGCCTTCGCGTGGCAGAGCGAGGCCGCTCCGTTTGTCGCGGCCGGCGCGCTGGAGGTTTCAGCCGAGGTCGTGCGCACCTAGTGCCCTCGGCCCCCGACACGCCCCGTGAAAGCGGGGCGATGCGGCTGCCGCCGGGGTGGTACGCAGTGTTCGAATCGCGTGAGATCCGACCGCGTAGACCCCTGGCGGCGGTGCGCTTCGGCCTCGATGTGGTGGCCTGGCGAGACGAGCGGGGAGCGGTGGTGCTACAGGAAGATCGCTGTCCGCACCGCTCCGCGCGACTCAGCCTCGGCGAGGTGCGTGAGGGCGGCATCGTCTGCCCGTTCCACGCCTTCCGCTTCGGGCCCGACGGGACGTGTCGCCACATCCCCGAGCTCGGGCACGGCGCTGACGGGCTGCGCGTTCTCACCTTCCTGACGCGCGAGGAGAACGGTCTCGTCTGGGCATGGTGGGGGCCTCGCGCAAGCGCGGAGGGCACCTCTCCCCCCTGGTTCGAGAACATCGATCCGCGCGCGGCAACGCACGTGGTGCGCGACGAGTGGCCCACCCATTACACCCGCGCGGTGGAGAACCAGCTCGACTACGCCCATCTGCCCTATGTGCACCGAACCACCATCGGCCGCTTCGCGAAGGAGGGCGCGCCGCCCCCTCAGATGCGCCTGGAGGATGATCGCATACACTTTGCCCCTGGCGGCGGCGAGACCTACATCGAGTTTCGCTTTCCCAACCTGTGGCAGAACCGAATCAGCCCGACCTTCTCGCTCACGCTCTGCTTCGTGCCCGTCGACGCTGAGCGCACCGCCCTCATCCTGCGCACACACGTCTCCTCCGTCACGGCGCGTCTTCCTATTGTGGGCCGTGTCTTCCTGGGGCTGTCGGGGGTGCTCAACCGCATCATCCTCGACCAGGACCGCCGGGTCGTGCTCTCACAGCGCCCGCTCGACGCGATGCGCGCGAGCGATGAGGTGCTGGTTCGCAGCGACGCAGCGATCCGATTCTTCCGTGGCTGGATGAACGACCGCGCGTGGTCATTCGAGCGTTCAGAGGCTGCAGGAGAGGCCCCGACCCCCTCCGCGTAGGACGAGGCGGGCCTGCGCAGGGCTCGCATCCGAAGAGAGCCGCTCCTGGACGAGATGGGAAGTTCGTGCACCTGCCATGAGCAGCAGGGTTCTTTCACCTCAGGAGTGAATTCACCCCTATCCAAGACGAGGAGGAACACGGTGAGTCGGGCGTCTTCGAGGGGGGCATATGCGTTTGTTGACAAGCCCGATGGGGCATCTGTCACGCGCATTGCAAAGCGCGTGATCGTCCTCGATTCTGACACGGCGTCTGCCGGTGCGCTGGCCGATGCGGCGCGTGCACTGGGCTATGAGGTGACGGCCGTCGCTGCCTCCTACCGAGAGGCGCTCGAGTCGATCGTCACGCGCCGTCCGCAGGTCGCGCTCGTCGGCACCGATGCACACAGCTGCCACGCAGCCATCGACGCCGCGGCCGCGTTTCGCAGGGTGGTCGGGCTCCCCATCGTGTTCATCTCGTCGTGTGATGACGCGGAGACGATCGATCGGATGCGTCAGGCCCGTCCGCTGGGGGTGTTGCTTCATCCCCTGGCTCCCGCCCAGCTGAGGGTCACCATCGAGACTGCATGTGAGGTTCCGTCTCGCGACATCGACTCCATCGGGTTGCCATCTCGTCTCGAGCAGGTCTTCGACTGGGCGGGGCTGGGGGCCGCGCTGCTCGATTCCAGGGGAGCGGTGGTCGACGTGAACCGCACCCTCGAGCACATGCTCGATATCGATCGGGGGAGCGACCTGCGCCTTGAATCGCTGTCGCTCCCGGAGATGGCTTCGCGCGAGCGACGCCTCTTCGAGCAGCTCGTCGCCGGTGAGAGCCAGTTCTACCGCTTCGAATGTCGCTATCGCCGTGTCAGCGGAGAGCTGGGGGT
>RGZZ01000296.1 GCA_010028905.1 Pseudomonadota bacterium
ATCTCGCCTGGGATGTGAACTTCTGCGCGAGGTGCTTTCCGACGGGGCAGGCTGGCGCGTATTCACGGTGTCTCGCGGCAACGGTCACGACAGGTGCGACTACCGCAGAGCGCCGCGCCGCGTATCTAGCCCTTTCCACGAGCCCCCACGCCATGCAGCCGTACGCCGCCACCGCGGCGGCCACGCACGCGGCCGCGATCAGCCGCCACGCCAGATCGCCCCGGATCCCGCGGCGTTCGAGAAGCGCGACGGCCGCGCCGAGCGTCGCCCCTGTCACGAAGCCTCCCCCATGGCCGATGTTGTCGACCCGCGTGAACATCGAGAAGACGATTCCGTAGATGACCCACTGCGTGAAGTATGCGCGCTGCTGGGCGTCTCGGTGGAGATGCGCGCGCACGAGTCCGAATCCGATGAGTCCGAAGACTGCGCCGGAGGCACCCGCGCAGTGCGTCATCGGATCTGCGTAGAGGGCCGCGTCGGCCAGACCTGCGCCCACCGTGCTCAACAGGAAGACGCTCACGAAGCGCGCGGCTCCGATCTGGCGCTCGAGCACCTGACCCGCCTGCAGCAGCGCAAGCACGTTGAAGGCGATATGCACGATGCCGATGTGCACGAAGCCCCAGGTGACTGCGCGCCACACCTCGCCGCTCTTGAAGAGCAGGGGAACCATGGCGCCCATCGACCGCAGGGCCGTGTTCGAGGGCGTGAAGAGCGCCGTGGTTCCGAAGCACAGCCCCATGATGGCGTCGTTGAGCAGCAGCAGGCCGATGATCGCAACGGTCGCCCTTACCGAATCGCTCTGCACTGCCTCCGCCGCAGGGCTGTACTTCTCGGTCTGCGCCTTCTGCAGGGCGTCGGTGATGCGACCGCTGCCCAGGCACGACTCGCACGCGGTGTCACAGGCCTCCTGCCCGCTACCCCCGCAGCGGGTGCAGGTGAGGGTCTGCCCGTTGGCCCTTGTCTTGTGTCCCGCCCCGCCGCAGGCCGCGCAGGGCACCTGGCCTCCACCCCGGCACGTGACGCACAGACCGCTGCCCTTGCACCGCGGACACTCCATGGCTCTTCTCTCTCGTCTCCTCTGCACATGCTCAGCCCGGATCGGCTGGTTCGACTTGTTCGCCTTGCGCGCCGCGAGATACTTGTTGCGCGCGAAGAGCGGTGTGCGTTTGTTTTAATGATTCCGTGGCGCGCGCCTCAGCCTATTTTCAGGGGGGCGCGCTATCCTGAGCGTGGTTCGGATGGTGGAAAGCAGGATGTTTCCATGAGTACCACAGACAACGAGGCGCTGCACAGCAGCGAGACCCCCTCACCCGCGGCGACGGAAGCGATGCCCCTGCCCTGGCGCCCGCGCGTGGCGAGTTCACGGCGGGGGCGAGGGGCGTGGCGGAAGCCGTCTGCGAGACCTGACGAGCCTGAAGCAGCTATCCACGAGCGGAGGATTCGGTCATGAACGTCTCCACGGTGTCTCCCTTCTCGTCTCTGTCACGCGCGTCTCATGTGTCCCAGGTGCCTGCGAGCGCAATCTCGTCGCGGGAGGAGGCTCCGTCGAACGATGGGGTGTCCATCTCGGGCGAGGCCGGGCGACTGGCCAGCGGATCTTCCGCTGTGGCCCCACCGGCTGCGAGCGCGTGCGCGAGCGTGGAGGGCAGGGCTTCTTCAATCGCCGGCTGGAAGGCCGCCGCAGTCGCGTTCCTGGCTGCTACGTCGCTGCTCGGCGTCGCGGGGCAGGCCATGGCCGCCACGCCGGAGGCGGCGCCGGCCGCCCAGCCAGCCCAGAGCGAGCTCGTGAAACCGAACAAGCATCTCACGGCCCACCAGGGATCATCACTTGCCGGGCAGACCGCTGCCGCTGTCACGCGCGGGGTGGTCGACGCAGCCAACAAGCTCGCCGTGGAAAATCCTGGTCGGCCCATCACCATCAACATCCGAGATATCACCGTGACCGTGGTAGGCTTCGACGAGGTGGTTGACGCCGAGGTTGATCACGCCCCAAAGACCGACAGCACCATTCCCGCTCCCGCTCCGGCGCCGTCAGGGCAGGCTGCTCCCGGAGCACCCGCACAGCCGGCCGCAGGCGCGCCAGGCGAGATCAGCCATCGCACATTCGACCTCAGCAAGGGTGATCTGCGCATGCGGGCACGCCAGGATCTGCGACCCGCTCCGGCTCCCACGCCTCAGCCGGGCGCTCCGACTCCCGCGAACTAGTCGCAGAATCGAGAGAAATTCACACGCGGCAACAAATCGGCAACAAATGAAACAGCCTGTCAATGCATTTTCACCGTCTGGGCCGTGATTCTATGGGTAGACGGGTTGGGATGACCAGGAGGTTTCCAGATGTTGCTGCGAATCTTGCGCAAGTTGCTGTCGCACGGCTTTCGAGGCGAGCGCCGCATTGCGCCGCGATATGCCGACGGCTCTCGCGTCGAGGTGGAGATGGCGCTGCAGTCATTCCACGGGCGCCTGCTCGACGTGAGCGAGACGGGCGCGCGGCTGGTGAGCGGCACCCGCGTCGACGTGGGGCGTTCGATACTCGTGCGAATCCCTCGCAGCAATGGCTACGGGCATCTCGTTCTTGTCGTGCGGTGGGTGGTGCAGAAGAGCGGTTGCTTTGTCTTTGGCGCCGTGCCCGACGGTCAGTACGCCTTTGCCCAGGCCCTGTTGCGCACCCAGGTCGGTGTGCTGAAGTCGCCGTGGCGGGCTCGCCTGGCGATGTGAGACGAGCAGGCCGACCGCTGAGGCGACGCTGATCGCGCAGGGCGGGCGTGGCGAGGAGCGCTTCTCTTGAGAGGATTCTTGTGGTGGAACATCTGCTTGCGCGCGTTCTGCTGGTCGCGGCATTGAGCGCCTCGCTATCGGGCGCCGCGCCCGCCTCAGTCACCTCGCTGCCGTTCGGACGCCTGCCGGATGGTACGCCCGTGTTGCTCTACGTGCTGAAGAGCCCGCTGCTCGAAGCGCGCATCACGAGCTACGGGGGGCGCATCGTGTCGCTGCGTGTGCCGGACCGCGCCGGACGGGTGACCGACGTCATCGTCGGGCCCGACACCCTCGAGGGCTTCCTGGCGGGCAATCCTCACTTCGGCGGCATCGTGGGGCGATACGCGAATCGCATTGCCCGCGGCGAGCTGCCGCTCGACGGGCGGATCTACACCCTGCCGCGCAACAACGGCGGCAACACGCTGCACGGGGGCGCACGCAGCTATGACGACGTGCTCTGGAACGCGCAGGTGCGCGGCGATTCGCTCGTGCTCACCCACACCAGCCCCGACGGGGATCAGGGCTTTCCGGGCTCGCCAGTCCCACCGTGGTGAACCTCACCAACCATGCCTACTTCAATCTCGCAGGCGAGGCGGCGAGCGACATCCTCGGGCACGAGCTCACCGTCTTCGCTGAGGCATTCACGCCCGTCGACGCGGGCCTCATTCCCACCGGAGAGCTGCGGGCGGTGGCAGACACACCCCTCGATTTTCGTCAGCCTCACCGAATCGGAGAGCGCATCAACGCAGACGACGAGCAGATGCGCAGGGGCAGCGGCTACGATCACAACTTCGTGCTGCGCGGGGGTGTGACCGATGCACCGCGTCTCGCGGCGCGGGCGGTCGATCCGGTCAGCGGTCGCGTGCTCGAGGTGCTCACCACCGAGCCTGGGCTGCAGCTCTACACCGCGAACTTCCTGGGGCCGTCAGACAAGGTTCGCGGCGGCGCCGGGGGCGTGAAGAACGGCGCCCTCTGTCTCGAGACGCAGCACTTCCCGGATTCACCGCATCACGCCCCGTTCCCCAGTACCGTCTTGCGGCCAGGACAGACGTTTCGCAGCACGACCACCTATCGCTTCGCAGCGAGGTAGGCGTGCGCGGGCGTCTATCTCGCTACCAGGGAGGCGCGGCGCCGAAGGCGGTGGCGGGCGGAATGGTGGGCTTGCCGATGAGGTAGTAGGGCACGGCGTTGCCCACCACACCCGTCTCCGCGCGAACCTTTCCGTCGGTTTCCGGCGCCTGGCCCAGGGCGGCGCGGGTTGCAAGGGTGGTCTCGCCGTGGGTGATCATGACCACGGTGCGGCCGGCGTAGCGGTGCGCTGCTGAGTCGAGAAAGCTGTGCACGCGGCGCATGACGTCAGCGCGGCTCTCGCCGCCGGGGAAGCGGTGACGAAACTCAGTGCCCATGCCTTGCGGGGGGCGCCAGCTGTTGGCAAACTCCGGGTAGGCCTTTTGCAGATCGCTCAACGGGTGCGTCTCGAGGCGGCCGAAGCTCGACTCGAGCAGACGCGGCTCGCGGTGCACCTCGAGCCAGGGAGCCACCTTGTCGCGCGCGGCCTCGCCGCCGATGGCGAAGGCTCTGTCCTTGATGGCGTCGGCCAGTATCTGGGCCGTGTCGAGTGCGCGGCTCACCGTGCTCGAGCAGAACACCGGCAGGCGTGTGGGGTCGTCGAGGCAGGCCCGCAGGTAGTCGTCGCCC
Organism: Pseudomonadota bacterium; assembly: GCA_010028905.1. Taxonomy (NCBI): domain Bacteria; kingdom Pseudomonadati; phylum Pseudomonadota; species Pseudomonadota bacterium. Next base: position 4,453 of record RGZZ01000296.1, read on the forward strand.
CCCAGCTGGCGGTAGAGCTCGGCCGCGCAGTCGTGCGCCTGCTGAACGCCCTTTGCAGTGAGCGGGCTCTCGGAGCGGCCATAGAGAAGCGGTTGCCCCAGCTGCTCAGAATCGGCGTTGCTCTGTGACTGCCCGTGACGGACGACGATGAGGCGCACCTGGTTGTTGATGAGGCGCTGGGCAACCTTGCTCGGGCCGTGATAGGCGATGGAACCGTCAGCCTCGCTCACGCCCTCGCAACCTGGTGGAACGGGCGAGAGAACGAGGCGCGCGTCGCGTGACGATGCCTGACCGACCAGCGGCATCGCAGGGCGCCCGTGATGGTAGTGTCCACTCCCAATGGTTGTCATCACCCGCATCATGCCATGCGCACGTCAGAAAGTTGTGAACAGCAGACGCCGGTTTCGTCACGTTTTTTTGATGGTAGGGGGGCGCCGCGCCCCCCTGCCATCACGGTCATCCGTGGGCCGCTGTGTAGCCGGACTTGCCGTCGAAGGTGTACAGGTTCTCGGTCTTGATGACGTCGAACCCATCGTGGTACAGCTTCTCGAGCAGCTTCGCCACGTCGAGGGTGGTGGGGCTCACGTCGCTCGAGGGGGCTTCGTAGCGGCAGCGCCAGTGGTCGGTGCAGAAGGTCTCGGGAAGACCGTTGGGCCACACCTTGATGCCACGGTTGCTGATGAGCTTGAGGCGCAGGTTGTCGGCCGTGGAGGCCGCCAGCCGCGTTCCCAGCGTGTCGGGGTTGCGATCGGAGCACGCGAGGAAGACATCGACGCCTACCAGCTTGCGCACCTCGGGCGTGTGGCTCGATGCCACCGAGGGCGGCACCACGTCGCCCGCTTCGTAGTGCACCGTGGCCAGGGTCTGGGGCTTCTGCCCGAGGTTCTTGACCACCGCCTGGGCGAAGGCCTTGGTGCCCACCGAGCCCTCGCGGCCCAGGTCGTAGGTGTGCACCCCCTGCTCGATGGTGTAGAGCCACGCATTGTGGATGCGCGCCGCGGTCTCGGTCTGGCCGAGGTGCACGAGCATCATCACCGCGCTCAGCAGCAGGCCCGACGGGTTGGCCAGGTCTTGTCCGGCACGCCGTGGCGCCGATCCGTGGATGGCCTCGAACATGGCGAAGCGGTCACCGATGTTGGCGGAGGCCGCCAGCCCCACCGAGCCCGCGATCTGGGCGGCCACGTCGCTGAGGATGTCGCCGTACAGGTTGGGCATGACCACCACATCGAAGGCCTGGGGCGTGTCAGCCAGCTTGGCCGCGCCGATGTCAACGATGTAGTGCTCTTTCTCGATCTCGGGGTACTGGGCGCCGAGCTCATCGAACACGCGATGGAACAGGCCATCGGTGAACTTCATGATGTTGTCCTTGGTGAAGCACGTGACTTTCTTGCGGTGGTAGCGACGGGCGTACTCGAAGGCGTAGCGCACGATGCGCTCGCAGCCCGGGCGCGTGATGAGCTTGAGGCACTGGTACACCTCGTCGGTCTGGCGGTGCTCGATGCCAGCGTACAGGTCTTCTTCGTTCTCGCGCACGATGACCACGTTCATGCCGGGGTGCTTGGTGGGCACGAACGGCGCGTAGGCCACCGTGGGCCGCACGTTGGCGTAGAGGTTGAACAGCTTGCGGGTGGTGACGTTGAGGCTCTTGTAGCCGCCGCCCTGAGGCGTGGTGATGGGGGCCTTCAGGAAGAGGCGGGTGTCACGAAGCACCTCGAGCGTCTGTGGCGGCATGCCGCTGTCGAAGCCCGCGAGGTACGCCTTCTCTCCGATCTCTACAGGCCTGTAGTCGAGGTCGGCGCCTGCCCCCTTCAGAACCTCGAGGGTCGCGTCCATGATCTCGGGTCCGATGCCGTCGCCGTGCGCAACGGCCACGGCAAC
>RGZZ01000297.1 GCA_010028905.1 Pseudomonadota bacterium
CCCCGGGCGGTGACGGGTACATCGGGGGAAGCCGAGCAGCGCCGAGCCTTGCGCGAGGATGCCCTGGAAGCGGGCGATGTTGGCGGCGATCTGGGCCTCTTGGAGCGCTCGGGTCGGTGCGCCGCTCCCTCGGATCACATTGAGGGCGCCGTAGGCGCCGCGGAGGGCTTCCTGCAGCAACGCGATCTCTCGTGGGGTGAGCTGCTGCGGGCGGGTGTCGCGCCAGGCGTTGGGAGGCACGGGGCGGGCATAGGGGCCGTCTTGCAGCCCGTTGGTGGGCACCCCCGGGATGGCCACGAGCGGACCCTGATCGTTGGCCACGTTCTCGTTCCAGGTGTGCACTCCGTTGAGGCGCACGAAGCTCGAGCCGTCGCCGATCGGGTACTTCAGCGCGCCCCCCGCGGCATGCGTCTTGTAGGCGCTGGCGTCTGGGATGACGGCCTGGAACGCTTCGAAGAGAAGGCCTGGGTCGGTATCGCGCCTGGCGCCCACGCGGCCATTCAGGTTCAGGCCCCAGCTCGGAAATGTGGCGCCCCCGTTGAAGGCCACGTTCTGCTGCCCCTGGTAGAGGTAGTCGCCGAAGTGCTTCAGGTGGTAGCTGCCGTAGGTGAGCGTGGTGTCGGCGGGAAGGTAGCGCAGCCAGACACGGTCGTTCACCAGGCGCACGTACGACGGGTTCATCGACGGTGCGACGCGCGGGGGCAGCGAGCCGCGCCCGTTCCAGGGATTCACGAGCCACGGCACCTGCACGCCCCATTACTGGTTCACGGCGGCTTCTCCGAACGAGGCGTAGTGGGCGACAGTGGTCCCGGCATCGAAGTCCTTCGACAGCCAGGCCGCGATGTTGTAGAGACCGAGCTGCGAGACGCCGGCCCCGGGGAAGATGGGGATGAAGCTGTACCAGCTCGCGGGGGGCGGGGTGGGCGTGACGGTCGCCACCTGTGCCAGGGCTGGAATCGGGGCAGATGCGAAGACCAGCGTCAGCGCAACAAGCCAGAGGAAGGGGTGCACGCGCAGACAGGAACGCATTCGCGCAGAGTTCGGTTGCAGCGCTCCCCTTCCTACGCCACAGCGCGACCCGCTGTCAGAGGTCGCGCGCAGCGGCAGGAGTGCCAGTTGCTCGGTCGAAGGGGGCGCGCCTGCTGGACGTCGCCCATGCATCGGTGGCGCCCATCGGGAATCGCTGTCGCTCTGAAAGGAACGTTCATCTCATGAAGACGCGCATCTCTCGTTTCATTGCCGCCCTGCTCATCGCCCTGAGCATCATGGGTCTGGCCCAGACTGCCGCCATCGCGGGCCCCAAGGCGGGCACAAGCCCCGCGCCGGCCGCGAACAAGGAAGCCACGAAGTCGGCGAGCACCAAGATCGAGGGGACCATCACCCAGTACTCCAAGGAGAAGATCACGGTTCGCGCCGATGGCAAGGACTGGGAGCTGATGCTCAACGGCAAGAAGACTGCCACATTCGGCAAGCCGGAGGTCGACAAGCAGGCCAAGGTCTGGTTCAAGACCGATGACAAGGGCAACAAGGTGGCGAGCCGCATCGACGTGGCCAAGGCTGACAAGGGAACGGCGTCTCCGGCGGCAACCCCGAAGAAGAAGTAGCCTCGCGTCCGTTTCACGGCGTGAAAGCAGAGAGAGAGGGCTTCGGCCCCCTCTCTCTTCTCTTTCGCGCAAGCGCCCGCGGGTTCACGAGACCGGTTCTGGACGGTGCGGTCACGACGGGGGAGGGCGTGGGGGGAGGCACGGAGAATGAATTCCCCCGCGAACGGCGCCATGCGTGAAGAGAGCCGCCGCGAACCTACTGGCAGAGGGATGAGATGACCCGCTTCCCCACCATACAGCTCGAGGGCTTCAACAACCTCACCAAAGGCCTCAGCTTCAACATCTACGACATCTGCTACGCGGTGACGCACCAGCAGCGGCGTGATTACATCCAGTACATCGATGAGGCCTACAACGCCGACCGCCTCACCAAGATCCTCACCGAGGTGGCGCAGATCATCGGCGCGAACATCCTCAACGTCGCCCGTCAAGACTACGATCCTGAGGGCGCCTCGGTGACCATGCTCATCTCTGAGGGGCCGGTCGAGGAGCGCACGGTGCCCACGTCAGGCTCGGTGCTCGCCCACCTCGACAAGAGCCACATCACGGTGCACACCTACCCGGAGACCCACCCGCACAACGGCATCGCCACCTTTCGCGCTGATATCGACGTCGCGACCTGCGGACTCATCTCGCCGCTGAAGGCGCTCAACTTCCTCATCGAGAGCTTCGAGTCAGACATCGTGATCATGGACTATCGCGTGCGCGGCTTCACGCGTGACGTCGATGGCCACAAGCACTACATCGATCACAAGATCACGTCGATTCAAGACTTCCTCGCCAAGCGCATCCGCGAGCGGTACTCGATGATCGACGTCAACGTCTACCAGGAGAACATGTTCCACACCAAGATGGTGCTCAAGGACTTCGACCTCGACACCTATCTCTTCGGCACCCGCGCCGACGAGCTGCCCGTGCGGAAGCGCGAGCGCATCGAGGCGCGCCTGAAGCGCGAGATCGAAGAGCTCTACCAGGGGCACAACATCGCCGACTAGCGGTCGGTGTCGCCTGTCGCCCGTGCAACCTCGACTCGACATCCTTGCGGGACCGCACGCGCTGCGTGTGCTGCGTGCGCGTGGCCTGCGCGCCGAAGACGTCGACATGGTGGCCGCGGCGTCCGGCGGCCCCAAGTGGATCGTGCTCCACGGTCTTGACCGCGCGCTGCTCACAGGGCTTCTCGCAACCTCACAGCGCTCGATCCCGGTGGTCGGCTCGTCGAGTGGCGCATGGCGCATGGCGTGCTGGGCGCAGCGCGATCCGCTGGCCGCGCTCGATCGCATGGCCGAGGCCTACATCGGTCAGCGCTATCCGGCGCGTCCGTCTCTCGCGTTGGTCTCACGCACGTGCGCGGGCATCGTGTCGCATCTGCTGGGGGAGCACGGGGCAGGCGACATCCTCGCGGCCCAGCGATTTCGCCTGCACGTCCTCACCGCCGCCTGTCACGGCCTCACTGCTTCCGATGCGCGCCTGCCCCTGCTCACCGGACTGGTGATGGCGAGTGTCTGCAACGCCGCGCATCGCCGCGCGCTCGGCTGGTTCATGGAGCGGGTGATCTTCGGCGTGCCGCACGCCGAGAATGCATTTGCCCATCTGCGTGACCTCCCGACGCGACACGTGGCCATGGGCGCGGGTCATGTCGCACCCGCCCTTCTGGCCACGGGCTCCATCCCGCTGCTGGCCGAGGCGGTCGACATCGCGGACGCGCCGGCAGGTCGTTATCGTGATGGCGCGCTCACCGACTATCATCCCGCCTTCGACTTCGGTCAAGGAGAAGGAGTCGTGCTCTATCCCCACTTCTTCTCGCACCTCATTCCCGGCTGGCTCGATCGCTTTGCGCCAGGACGACGTCCGTCGCCTCGAAATCTCGATCGTGTGGTTCTCATCGCGCCTTCGAAGGGGTTTGTGGCGTCGCTTCCGGGGGGCAAGATCCCGGACCGGAACGACTTCTACACCCTGTCAGACGATGCGCGCATCGCGCGCTGGGAGGCCGTGCGCGACGCGAGCGCGGCGCTCGGGGAAGAGCTGAACGCGCTCATTGCGAGTGGCCGCATCGTCGAGCGGGTCAGGCCGCTGACGTAACGTCGCGCCGAGATTGAGGGCGCAGCGCGCGTCATCGGTGCGACGATTTTTCCGCCATTTCATCGGGGGGTGATAGGCTGGCTCCATCGTGTGAGAGGAGCGCTTCACAGATGCGCGAGATCGGCCCATCTGACATTCGTGCGCATCAGCGTCTTCGACAAGGTGGTCTGGACGAGAAGGGCACAGTCGTGACGGCGCAGCCGGAGAGCGCCTCGCCGAGCGCCGACGTGGTGAGCCTTCACGGCACGACTCTTGCCGCTGCTCCCTCGCGACCTGCGCTCTCGGCTCCACAGAAGGTGCAGGGAACCGCGGTTCTCGACGCGCTCTCCTCAGACCGCGTGGCATGTGATGCGATCATCGGCCGCATGCTGATTCGGGGCGGCGGAGCGGCTAGAGGCGCCCAGGTGTGCGCACAGGTGCGTGAGGCTCTCTCAACCGTTCCGCTGTCGATTCTTCGCACCGTGGAGAAGGTCGGGCTGGGAATCACCGTGCTCCGACCGGACGAAGGCCTCGAGCACGCGGGCGTCCTGCGACCGATGCGTGAACACGAGTTCCCCGCGGCTGCGTTGCGCCGGCAGGTCGATCGCGCGGTGGCGAAAGCCGATCGTCTGTACGGTGACCATCCGCTGTTCCACCGGGCGCACGTGAACACCGAGGTGATGTCTGTCACGGGAGGTCGCCTGCGCCCCCTGGCGTTCCACAACCACCGCAAGGGACCGATCATCCCCATCACGGCGCGCCAGATCGCGCGACAGCACGGGGCTCGCCTTCCGGAGGAAGAGGCGCTGCTCGCGCGTCTCTTCGTGCAGGTCAATGGCCGCCAGCTGGAACAGGCGCAGGCGGCGCTTGGCAGTGCCACAGGCGACGCACCGGAAGATCGTCCATTCCGCCCGGACGCGGCCGAGCTGTTCGTTCCCGACCTTCACTTCCATCGCTGGCGATCCGACACCGGGGAAGCCCCTGTGCTGCTCGACGAGCACGATGCCCGCTCGGCCCGGGACTGGGCGCTCGGCGAGGTGAGCGGGCAGTACTTCCCCCGCTCCCCGCGCCCCACGGTGGTGCTTCGTGACGATTGCCTCGGGCAGAACGAGTTCGGCTCGAACACGCCCGTGCATGAGATGGGGCACGCCTACGAGGCGGCCGTGGCGCGTCTCGATCCGAAGACCTTCGCGGGGTTTGAGCGCGTGCGCGACCGCACGTGGCAGCGGCTGCTGCTCGAATCGGAGAATCGCTTCCCGTCGGAGTACGCCAAGGTCAATCCCCAGGAGATGGTGGCGGAGTCGTTTGCTGACGTCTATGGAACGCAGCCGTCTCGGCTGGCCACACTCGACGAGCAGTGGTCGCACGTGTTCCACGGCTTCCTCGCCCAGGCGGACACGCTGGGCCGTGAACGGCCGTCGTGGCTTCGGCGATGGGTGTGCGCATCGATGCCGCAGGCGGCCTGAGCGCAGCGGCGCAGAGGTCCGGCGTTCAGCCATTTTTCAGGCGCCGCTCGTAGAATAACGATGTTTTGACGATCTCCTCTGCCCACGTTCATCTCCCCAACGTCGACGCAGAACGCGCGCGTCAGGCGTTCGCCTGCGCCGAGCGCGACGCGTCGACGAATGGCCGCGCGGTCGAGACTCGAGGCGACTCCGTGGTGCTCATCGAGGGCGACCGTGAATGTGTGGTGGCCCAGCCGAGCCGTGAGGGGAAGCCTTCGCACCCCGCCATCTCTGGAGACGGTCGGCGCATGGCCGTCGTGCGCACCGATCCGCAGGGGCGCACCTGCGTCGAGGTCACCGATGTCGCCACCGGCCCCCTGGGCTGGCTGCAACGCCTCGGTTCGAGCGTCACCACCACCACGCTGTCGGAGATCGTGGCGGTCGATCTCTCTGACGATGGGCGCGAGCTGGGCTTCCTCACGTCTGATGGCGCGCTGCACGTGAGCCCCACACGATCTGATCGGAACGGCCGCAGCGTGTGGATGGGGCTGCCGGCGGTCGAGGGTTCCCGATCCAGGGGGCGCGACCTGTCGTTTCTCTCTGACGGCAGGCTTGCGGTGCAGACCGAGAGCGGCGCCTGGCTCATCACCGATGGCACGACCACGATGCGGGCGCGACTGGCGGATGTCGACCCCGAGACCCACGCCCGTGTCACCCGAGACTGGGGGGCACGCCTTCCGCAGGCCGACGCGGCGCGCATCGAGCATCTCGTCGACCGGTTTGGCGCGTGCGCCACCGATCTCAGCGTGGCTCCGAACGGCAGCGCAGCGCTCGTGCAGATGCCGAGCGGAGACGGCCGTGTTCGCAACGTGCTCATCGAGCTCGAGAGCGGGCGTGAGGCCGATCTCGGCATCTCCCACCCGATGCCTGCAGTCTGGCGTGACGAGGGCCGGGAGGTTGTCGTCGCCGACGGGGTGAGCGCCCGGCTCTCACGCGTCTTCCCCGGCTGGGACCGCGATCTGGGCCAGGCCGATCTGGCGCGTCGACAAGACGAGGTTGGCACTGTTCACCACGAAGAAGCCTTCCTCGTGGTGAACGGTGTGCGCATCCCCCGACGCGCCTGAGTGCTCGGGTCAGAGCAGTGCATTGACGGTTCCGCCGTTGGCACCAGGGTCGAGAAATGTGGGGAGGGGAGGCAGGGGGGGCGCAGGCACATCAA
>RGZZ01000298.1 GCA_010028905.1 Pseudomonadota bacterium
CCAGCGCTCGCCGGAAGCGCGGGTGTTCGTGGTGCATCGCCTCGACAAGGGAACCTCGGGCCTGCTCATGCTCGCGCGTAGCGAATCGGTGAAACGCACACTGCAAGATCGGTGGCGCGAGGTCGAGAAGAAGTACTTCGCCATCGTCGAGGGGCGCCCGAAGCCCGCCGCAGACGTCATCCACACCCAGCTGCGCGAGAACCGCGGGCTCGAGGTCTACTCGACCGAAGAAGGCGACGGCGATGACGCCATCACCGCCTACCGAACGGTGAAGACGACCAAGACCTACGCCCTGCTCGAGGTGACCCTGCAGACGGGCCGCAAGAACCAGATCCGCGTGCACCTCGCCGAACGCGGACATCCTGTGGCGGGCGATCGCAAATACGGCGGCAAGCCCTCCCCTGCCCGCCGCCTCGCCCTGCACGCCTGCAGCCTCGCCTTCACCCATCCGGTGCGTGGCGAGCGCATCACCCTCACCTGCCCGCTCCCGGCCCCGCTCGAGGTTCTGCTGGGGTAGGTCTGAAGGGCAGGAGAACGCAGGATCCTGCCCAAAGTGCCCTTGAGATGTGTGGGAAGGTGGGAACGGCCATGCGATTGCGTGCGATTGGATTGATGCTGCTGGGCGCCCTTGTGGCAGGCGGTCTGCGCCCGACCTGGGGGCAGGAGACGTTCAAGATCGGCCAGATCTTCGACGCCCATCGCGTGAAGCTGGGGGGCCTCGAGCGCACCGTTGCGCTGCGCGTGTTCAAGATGGTGCCGGCGGGTGACGAGTTCTTCACCTACGCCCAGCTCGTGACACTCGACGGTGCCGCAAGCCAGGCCCACGTGATCTACGAGGGCCCGCAGGTGGGTACGACCGACAAGGAACCGTACCGCTTCGTGCAAGGCCCCGCGGGAACCGAGCGCATCGACTTCGTGGGCGACATCGATGGAGACGGCGCCACCGAGGTCGTCTCGGCGCGCATGCAGTCAGACGTGCGCCCCCCCACCTGGCGGGTCTACCGCTGGAGCGGCAAGGCCTTCACGTTCGTGCGCAGCGCACGCCTCATGGGAACGCCCGACGCGAAGACCTTCTCGTGGAGCACGCGCGACATCACCGCGACCCTGAAGATGCCCTGGGTGAGCCGCGTGATCCGCGCCGCGGGCAGCGGGCAGATCGAGGCCGAGATCACGAGCTACGACGGGCAGAGCACGATGAAGCAGGGAACCGCGGTTCTGCAGGCCCAGGGCAGCGCGGGCTACCGTGTCGTGCGATGGATCAAGCCGCTGACCATCATGCGGTGAACCCGCGCGAGCTGCGGCCGCTCAGCGCACCGGCGTCGGGGGCGCTGAGGGGGGCGGCGACGCTGGAGAGGTGGGCCCCGGAACGATCGGGGGGTTCTTGAGGAAGGCGTACATCTGATCGCGCGCGTGCGGGTTGAAGAGCACGCCCACGTGCCCGCCGTGCTCAAAGATGCGCGCGGCCTGATCGGGTGCCGGCGCTGATTCGAGGGCGCGGAACGCGGCCACGTTGGCCGGCTGCAGAATGTAATCGTCGGCCGATGACAGGGTGAGCACAGGCACCCCGTGCCCGCTGGCCTGCGCCAGCAGGTTCGTGTAGCTGTAGGTCTGCGCCACCTGCTCGAGCGTCTCGCCGGGGTTCGTGGCCTGCATGTCAGCGCGCATCACCTGGTCGATGTACTGCGCGTAGGTGGCCCCGCTCAGTTGCTTCTGCTGCGAGGGCGAGGTATTCGTCGGGATGTGGTAGTGCTCGAGCACCTGCTCGAGGTGATCGCGCGAGGCCATGGTATCGGCCAGGTATTTCTCGACATCGGTGTCCTGCCGCTTCGCGACGTAGCTCTCCCCGATGCGGTCGTAGCCGTAGTAGGTCACCGCGGCCCCGTACGACGCAAGGACCCCGCTCACGTTGTGGGGCGGGTCGTACTGGGTGCGCAGACCGTCAAGGGCCTGCAGGCTGTCGCAGAGGTTCTGCGGCGGCGAGATGGCGACCAGGCTGCCTTGCACGGTCGATGCGCCGGCGCCTGCATCGTGGTCGTGCGCGACCACCGAGGCGCCGAGAAGCGATCCGTAGGAATAGCCCACCGCCGACACGTTCTCGTAGAAGCCAGGGTGACGCTTCTGCAGCGCGTGCAGCACGTCACGCGTCACCTGCGTCTCCCACGGGAGGTTGCCTGGCGCATGCTTTGGAACCGCGCCCAGCCACGTCTTCGACCACGGGTTGGGCATGACGGTGTAGTTCATTCCCCGATCGAGGGCCTGGCTCTTGAGCGCCCGCACCTGCGAGGTGATCGTGGTCGAGCCCAGCCCGGGAAAGATGACCAGCATGGGGGCATCTTTGCCATTCTTCAGGTTGACCTCGACGGGAATCGGCTTCTGGAAAGCCTCGGGCACCGCGATCTTCTCGGTCTTGCCGGTCAGCACGGCGTGGTGTGACGCCCAGACCACCGACGCCACGCTTGCCGCGAACGGATCGAGAGCCGGATAGTCGAGCAGCCGCAGGGCGAGGCGCGCGGTGTCGATGGAGTCGGACACCGCGGATGTCGTGGGCCCCGCAGGGGAGGGCTGGGCTGGCGCCGTCGGACGCGCGGTCGCCGCGTGCGAACCTGAGGCGCGGGAGAAGACCTCGACTGGGCTCGCTGACGCCCCTTCCGAGGCGCGCGCAGGCAGACCTGCTCTCGCCGAGATGTAGCGGGAGAGCGGCGCAAGGCCAGGGAGATTCGCGGATACAGGGGCAGACACGGTCGACAGCTCCTGCAACAGGGGTGGTCTCCTCGACGCGCCCGATGGGCTGCACCAGAGGTTGATCCGGATGATAGAGGGTCGCGCTTACCTCGTCAATCCAGCGTTTCGTGAACGTCTTTCACGTCAATGCGTCACGCGAACCTGAAAACCACCCCTTCGAACGGCATCCGGCTGGCCGTGATCGCCATAAGTTAACATCCGGGTCTGCGCAGACAGCCGCGCGCGTCTACTCCGCGGGCGCAAGCTTGCGCAGCAACCGCAGCGCCGGACCGTCGTCCGGTTGAAGGCGCAGGCAGGCGTTCGCCGCCTCGCGCGCGCCGGCACTGTCTTCGGCCCGCAGGGCGTCGAGGGCCACCTGCCACGATTGCATCAGCGCCGTCGCCTCCGCCCCGACCGACTCGTCGGTCACTCCGACGAGCGCGTAGATGGTGACAGCGTTGTTGCGCCCCTTGACCTGCACGTGATCGAGCTCGCGCAGAACGAAACCCGAGCCCGCGCGCTCAGCCCACGCGTCGGTGACCACGATGGGCACGCCGTACTCCCGGGTCAGGCCCTGCACGCGAGAGCCGAGGTTCACGTTGTCGCCCAGGGCGCCGTACTTCTGTCGCTCGGTCGAGCCGATGCGCCCCACGAGCATGCGCCCGGCGTTGAGCCCGATGCCGATCTCGATGCGCGGGTAGCCCATCGCTTCCCAGCGGGGGCGCTGCTCGGCGAGCAGCCGCTGCATGGCGAGGGCCGCGCGACCCGCGCGGGCAGCGTGATCTGGCTGCAGCTCCGGGGCACCGAAGAGCGCCAGGATCTCGTCACCGATGTACTCGATGATGGTGCCGTCCTCGCTCCGGATGGGGTCGCCCATGAGGTCGAAGTACTCCTTCATGAGGCGCAGCAGTCGAGGCGGCTCCCACTTCTCGGCAAACGTGGTGAACCCGCGGATGTCGGCGAAGAGCACCGTGGCGTCGCGCTCATCCCCCTCGTCGCCCACCGCGCCGGCGAGCATGAGGTCGCGCACGCGGGGATCGATGACGGTACCGAACTCGGCGATCACCGACGCCACCTCGAGAACGATCTCATAGGCCACGCTGATGAGGCCCGCCACCATGGCCCCCGCCGCCACGAGCGCAAAAGCCCGCATCACGTAGGAGGTCTCGTTGCCGATGCGCTCGGCGAACACCGGGTCGTGCGGCGCGACCACCCCCGCGATGCGGTGCAGCCCGACCCGCGCCAGGAACCAGTAGACGCCCAGGTAGGCCGCCACCGAGACCCCGGTGACCTTCCAGGTGAACTGGCGGTCGAAGAGGCTGGCCGAGACGATGATGCACAAGAAGTATGCCAGGGTGACAGGACCATTGAAGACAGAGGCTGCCCCATCGCTGCGCGTCATCGCCGCCACCATCAAGATGAGCGTGGGGGAGAGAAGGATCGGCCAGAGCAGACGCTTGTACCAGGCCCCCGCACCGCCCGCGCTGATGACGCGGGTGGCCGCCCAGCACCACACCCCGACCACCCCGAGCATCGCGAAGGTGGTCTCGCCTCCGGTGAGACGCCCCAACGCCATGAGCACCACGCCGAAGAGCGTGCTCACCAGCATGAGCAGCGCCACCACCTGGAACATCTGCAGAAGGGTCACCCGTACCCGTCGCTCGAGCACCGAGCCGACGATCTCGCGGGTGCGGTCAGACGACGAACGAGCCGGAGCGCGGTCTGGGTCCTGAGATGCCATGAGAATAAGGTTCAAGCCCGTCAGGCCAAAGCCTCTTCGAGCGATCGACAGGGAAGCAGGCTGCCGTCAGCCCGTGACGCGCTCGAGTATCTGGGTCACGGCCGCCGCCATGCGGGCGTCGAGCTCGAGCGCCCGCGGATCTGAAGAGGTCGACGGGAGCGCCCCCCGCAGCGACATGGCCACCGATACCCACCGCGGCTGCTCCCCCGCGCGAGCGAGCTGGAGCTCGACATAGGCGGTATAGACCATCTCGACGGTGCGTCGGGCCTGGCTGTATCCAAAGCCCATCTTCGAGAGCACGACCGGAGCCGTGATGGCCGACGACAGCCCCAGCGTTTCCATCGCCACGTCGGTGAAGCGTGCGCTGTCGACCCCGAGTCCGCCCACCACCGCAGAGAGCGCGCTCCAGGGCGTGCCAGGAAGGCGCGACGCCGCAGGTAGGCGGTTGTGCAGCCCTGCTGCGGCGATGAGTCGACAGAGATCGTACGACGAGACGTGGTTGGCCCCCGTGTGATCGGCGCCGGAGGCCTGAAGAACGAGGTGACCTTCGCCATCGACCAGCTGAGGACGCGCCACTGCCGGCGGAGAGCCATATCCCCCTCGGAACTCGAGCGCCGGATCGCGGTTGCCCGTGAACGCGCGAAGCCAGCTCTCGATGCCGCTGGGCGTGTCGAACTGCTTGAGCGCGCGCGCCCACGCATTCGACGTCGGGGTGCCCGCGCGGTAGCTCACGATGTCGTCGATGATCGCGGGCAGACGTCGCGGCGCCAGGTTGCCGCTGGGATCTCGCAGCAGGCAACGCGCGAGATCGACGCCGGGCGATGCCGTTCCCGCGAGCGCCGCAAGACGTTCGATGGGAATGAGCTTGCTGGCGCTCCACTGCTCCACGCTGTCGAGGGCATGTCGTCCCATCCAGCGGCTGTGCACCGCATGGCCATCGAAGGTGCTGACGCAGACCGTGGCCTGGGAGATGTCAGGGTGAAGGAACTCGAGCCCCCCCTCGATCTGCGGAAGCTCTCCCGCGTTCGGGAACAACGGGCCGGACGTCGGTCCCGGAACGGGGAGAGCCTCGAGACGCTGCCGGTACTGCGCGACATCACTGCGCAAGGGCGACGCGTCGATGCCCCTGTCGAGATACGCGAGATGCCCGGGATAGGCCCCCGCCTCCCCGCGCATGTAGCGCTCGAAGAGGACAGGCTCGTCGATGAGGCGCCGAGGTGCGCACGACAGGGAGACCGTGCCCGGCAAGACACCCTGTCTCCCAGATACGGGCGTCACGGGGGACCCCTCCTGGCGCTCCGGATGCTTCGCATAGGCGCGGCCGACTGGGGTCGACAGCAAGGCGGCGTCGCGACCTTCAGCGCCCTCGCTGTCGTCGCGTGGCGTGAGGGCGCAGGCATGACGCCCTCCCACAGGGAGAGCGTGGAGCAGCAGCCTGCCTCCAGGGTCGACGCGGTTTGACGCTTGCATGACGCGCAGTGTATCGCGCGCGCGAACCTGTGAGGTTGCCATCTTGTGAACGTCTCACCCGCGCCCGTCCGGCGCACCCCTCCCTATACGGCAGCCACTACGTGACGCCGATTTAATCGGCCGATGATGATGCTTCAAGCAACCGTGCAGGCGAACGGGCTACCCTGAGAGGAGCAAACGCCCCGCCCACGCAGCGCCAACCATCTGGCGCGCGACGGCGGTGCTCGTGAGAGGGTCTGCTTGATTCGCATCGACGTCCCGCAGGGGGGTCGCCCCGCATTCATTGCACGCGGCCCGGTCACCGCCACGGAGGCGCAGGAGCACGCCGACGCACGGTCTTGCGACGAGACCGACGCGTTCGTGCCCAC
>RGZZ01000299.1 GCA_010028905.1 Pseudomonadota bacterium
GCCGCGCGGCATCTTTCCCTCGCGCCTCTCCGGCGCCAGCGTGACGGGCGCCGTGGCGTCCTTCATCCAGTGCATCATGTCGACCGCGGTCTTCATGCCGGTCATCTTGCCGTAGTACGTATGACAGTTGCTCACGACCTCGACGGCCGAGAAGCCCTTCTTGGCGAGGGCCCGCGCAATGATCTTCTGCATCTCCATCACGTGGTAGACGGTGGTGCGCGCCACGAACGACGCACCCGCGGCCTCCGCCAGTGCGGGAATGTCAAACGTCGGCTCGATGGTGCCGTATGCGGACGTATACGACGGATCGCCCACAGGCGTGGTGGGAGAGAACTGCCCCCCCGTCATCCCGTAGGTCATGTTGTTGACCACGATGGCGCACATCTCGAGGTTGCGGCGGGCCGCGTGGATGAAGTGGTTCCCCCCGATGGCGACGGCGTCGCCATCGCCCATGACCACGATCATCTTCATGTGCGGACGCGCCAGCTTGAGCCCGGTGGCCACGGCCAGCGCGCGCCCGTGGGTGACATGCATGGTCGCAAAATCGGCATACACCGGCATTCGTCCGGAGCAGCCTATGCCAGACACCATGGCCACGTCCGATGGATCGACCCCGAGGCCCTCGACGGCGCGCACGATGGCGCCCAGGATGATGCCGATGCCGCACCCCTCGCACCACACTGTGGGGAAGGGCTTGTCGGGACGCAGGAACTTCAAGAAGATCGGAGCCGCGCGCTCGCTCACGATGATGCCTCCAAGGCCGCCAGCACCGCGTCTGGCGAGACCATCTCGCCGTCGTGGCGCAGCGCGCCGCGAACGGTGCACCCTCGACCGGCCAACCGCTGCACCTCGCGCAGCATCTGCCCGCGATTCATCTCGACCACAACCGCCCGAGAGACACGCTCGAGCGCGGCACGCATGAACGTCTCCGGCAAGGGCCACACGGTCTGCAGGCGCAGAACCGCAACCGAACGCCCGGAAGCGCGCGAGAGACGCAGGGCTGCGGCCGCCGTTCGCGCGCTGGCCCCGTACGAGATGACCATCGAGTCGATGCCCTCGAGGGCCTCGAGCGCGGCATCCGGATCTTCGAACGCGCCCTCTGACGTCGTCAGCTCGAAGCGACAGATCTCGTCGAGGTGCGACTCGATCTTGTTGAACGCCCGACGCATCCAGGCATCCATGACCGGCGCAGAGACCGTGGGAAAGCCGTGGACGTCGTGATACAGCCCGGTGACATGATACTTGTAGCCGCCCTCGCCGAAAACGGCCATGGGGGGGACTCCATCTGGGGTATCAGCGTACGCGACGTAGCGATCCGGCGGGTCAACGGGGCGCGGGCGATCCCAGACGTCGACGACGTCCGGCAGCGTCAGCTTCTCACGCATGTGCGCCGTGACCTCATCGGCGAGCACGATGACCGGCGTGCGAAAACGCTCGGCCAGATTGAACGCGCGCACCGTGACGGTGAGCATCTCCTCGACAGACGACGGAGACACCACGATGATGGGGTGATCGCCGTGCGTGCCCCACACCGCCTGCATGAGATCTCCCTGGGATGGTCGGGTGGGCTGGCCGGTGCTCGGACCGAAGCGCTGCACGTTGACGATGACCACGGGGATCTCGGTCATGCACGCCAGGCCGATGTTCTCCTGCATCAGTGAGAAGCCCGGCCCGCTGGTGGCCGTCATCGACTTGAGACCGCCTTGCGAGGCACCCAGACAGGCCGCGAGACCGGCGATCTCGTCTTCCATCTGGATGAACACCCCCCCCTCCTGGGGCAGACGCCACGAGAGATACTCGGCGATCTCCGTGGACGGCGTGATGGGGTATCCGCCGTAGAAGCGCAGACCCGCCATGAGAGCCCCCTCGGCGCAGGCGCGGTTGCCATCCCAGAATCGGACGCGGTCAGCCGCAGGCGCGGCATCGGCCACGGCCAGCGAGGCGGGGTCACCCATGGCGGGAGGCAAGGGAGGTGCGGGGCGATCCGGCACGGTGCTCACCCCTTCTGCCAGCGCAGCTGCAGAACGTGGATGGCGAAGTCCGGACACAGATACTCGCACATGCCGCAGCTCGTGCAGAGGCGGGGGTCGGTGAGGCGGGGGAGCGGCCCCTGCATCTCGAGACAGTGCTTCGGGCACACGTCAACGCAGACCGCGCACCCTTTGCACCAGTCATCATGCACCATGATGAGTGCTTCGGGATCTTCCATCGCCTCCTCGACGAGGGCGAGAACGTGACGGGGGGTCGAAGGGGGGGCGAGGCTGCTCTCTGTGCGCATGGGCGTTGTGGAATTATAGGCAGACGGGGTGATTCTCTTCAACCCCGCCGTGCGCGAAAGAGAAGATACCGGCCCCGCAGCAGACCACGGGCGAGCTCAGCCGCGTCGGATCTCCGACCCTGCAAACCTCACCGTGATTCGATAGACCTTCTTCTGCCGGCACTCGATCTCGCCCGTGGTGAGGTCGACGCGCTGCGGCACCGCGACGCGCCACAGATCGACCGTGGCGTGGTACCCACGCTCGGAGAACACGTCGATGAGCATGGCAAGTGCCTGCGGCTTCTCGAGCAGGGTGTCTTCCGTGTTGACCATGGCGTGCCCCGAGATCGCGTGGCGCGTGATGATGGGCACCATCTTGTTCTCGATGAACTGAAGCACCTCGCGGAACTGCTCGGCGTGCTCGAGCGCGTAGGTGTCGATGCGGCGCACAAGGTCTTGCCGGGCGTGCACCACGATCTCGCTGGCCAGCGGCAGGCTGCGCACCATGTCGAACGTTGCCGGATCGAGCTCGAGCGAGCTCTGGTACTTGAGCTCCTCGAGGATGTTGCGCTCCACCTCGGCAAGCGAGCCCATGGCGTTGATGGAGTGATAGTGGAAGATCTCCTTGAGCGACTGCAGGGCGTCCCACGTCTGCTCCTTGAACACGCGATAGCGTCGCTGGGCAAGGGCAGGGTCGTAGTCGGTGGCGCGCTCCTCGAGCTGCTCTCCGATGCCGGTGCGCCGCACCTCCTCGTTGTGCTCGATGATCTCACGCCCTCGCTTGAGCTGGCGCTCGACCGCCGTCTTCTCGTCGACGAAGAGCACCATGACGTGAATGGTCATGTGACGGAACTCGAGCGCCTGCGGCGTGTTGCGGAACTCGGCGTGGAGCCCCTGCACCTTCTCGACCAGCAGCTTGAGGCACTCGACCTGGGCGCGGGTGCGGGGAAAGCCGTCGAGGATCACCCCATCGCGGAACTCCGGTCGCAGCAGCGCCCGCACCACCAGGTCGATGACCTCGCGATCGCCCACCATGGCCCCCGCGTCCTTGATGCGCCGTGCCTCGGGACTGTCGAGCAGCGAGCTCACCACGATGGGCTCGCATGTGAGGCCGCGGGCCTTCTTGATGAAGTTCGTGTTCGTTCCCTTGCCTGCGCCGGGCGCGCCACCGAGAAGAATCAGCTCCTTGGGGAAGTGCAGGCCCTCGCGCCCGAACTGGGATTCGAGGTTCTTCCACACAGGATCGAAGATGACATGGGCATCCTTGATCTCGAGATCTTGGACCGGAGCGTTGGTGCTCCTGGTGTCCTGGACAGCGCTGGACGGCTGGGACGTGTTCATGCAGGCCCTCTTGGATTCGGCGCAGCCAAGGCGAACGCAGCCCGTCGGTGCTTGTCGTCGACGGTCGCGCGCGCCTCGTCAGCGGCTCGGGAAGTCGGCGCAGGGGTTGGATAAAAGCAGGCGTCCTTCCTTCTTCCAGGCCAGGAAAACGACCGCCGCGCAGGGTGAGCGGACTGAGGAGCAGAAGGCCCGCTCCATGAGCGATCGCACCCTTCTCTACCTCACCGACGCCGATGTCCGCAGCGCAGGCCTCGATGTCCGCACCATCATCGATCTCCTTGACACCGCCTTTCACGAGATGGGCGACGGAAACGTGGAGATGCCCCCGAAACCGGGGGTCCATCCCCAGCCCGATGCCTTCATCCACGCCATGGCATGCTACATCCCCGCCATGCGCTCCGCGGGACTGAAGTGGGTGAGCGGCTTCCCCGAGAACCAGGCCCGTGGCCTGCCCTACATCAGCGGTCTTCTCGTGCTCAACGATGTCGACACCGGTCTGCCCTACGCCATCATGGACTGCGCCTGGATCACGGCCTGGCGGACAGGCGCGGCAACCGCTCTCTCCGCGCGCCACCTCGCGCGACCCGACAGTCGCACCGCCGGCATCCTCGCCTGTGGTGTGCAGGGACGCACCAACCTCGTTGCACTGAAGGCGCTCTTCCCCCTCGAGCGCGTCTACGCCTATGACCTCAACGCCGAGGTGCAGCAGCGCTTCGTGCACGAGATGGCTGCCGAGACGGGGTGCGAGGTGGTGGGGGTCTCATCGCCTCGTGAGGCTGTGGTCGACAGCGACCTCGTGATCACGTCCGGCCCGATCCTCAAGCGCCCCACTCCTGTCATCGAGGCTGGCTGGCTTCGCCCTGGCGCCTTCGGCAGCGCTGTGGACTTCGACAGCTACTGGACAGCGGAGGCCATGGGCGAGATCGATCGCGTCGCCACAGACGACCACAGACAGTTCGGATACTACAAGGACGTGGGGTACTTCCAGCAGACCCCCGCGCCCTACGCCGATCTCGGCGAGCTGGTCACCGGACGAAAGCCCGGGCGTCAGTCTGACCAAGAGCGCACCCTGGCCATCAACCTCGGTCTCGCCCTCGACGACATGGCGGTGGCGCCGGAGATCCATCGCCGCGCCCTGGCCCTCGGACTGGGCACGCGGCTGCCCGTCTGAGCCGGACAAGCGCTCAGG
The DNA here is from genome assembly GCA_010028905.1 of Pseudomonadota bacterium. Lineage (NCBI taxonomy): Bacteria > Pseudomonadati > Pseudomonadota > Pseudomonadota bacterium. Next base: position 4,788 of record RGZZ01000299.1, read on the forward strand.
CCAGCTGCGAGCGGAAGCGGTAGATGCTGATGATGAGCAGCACCCCTGCGATGGCGCCCAGCGAGACGAAGTAGGGCCACAGCTCTGGCAGCCCCGTGCCCTTGATGAGAATGCCCCGCGCGATGATCGAGAAGTGTCGTATTGGATTGAGCCAGGTCACGGGTCGAAGCCACGGCGGCATGGCTTCGACCGGCGTGGTGGCGCCGGCCAGCAGCGCCAGGGGCGGATTGACGAAGAAGCTCAGCAGCTGGGCCTGCAACGCACTCTTCGAGAACGACGCGATGCAGGTGCCCACCCCGATTCCCGCCACGAGGCACAGCGCCCCCCCGCACACGATCAGTGCCAGCGAGCCGCGCACGGGCACTGAGAAGACGAGACGCGTGACCACGAGGATGAGGAACACATCGCACATCAGCAGCATGAACAGCGGCACGATCTTTGCGACGACGATCTCAGACGTCTCGGCCGGCGTCATGAGCAGCTGCTCGAGCGTGCCCGAGTCGCGCTCCCGTATGGTGGTCTGTGCCGAGACGATGGAGCCGTTCAGCACGAGGATCAGGCCGAAGGTGCCAGACACGATGAACCACGCGGTGATGAGGCCGGGATTGTAGAGCAGGGCCACCCGCGTGCGCACCGGGAGCGCCAGCGAGACCGACCCGGGAGGCGCGTGCGCGGCGTTCCACTCCCGCACGATGAGACCGGCGTAGCCCTGGGCCATGGCGGCGGTGTTGGCATTGGTTGCATCGATGAGCAGCTGCACCCGCGCGTCTTGACGGCGGGCGATGCGGCGGTCGAGATCGAACGGGATGACGAGGGCTGCATCATACGAGCCACGCCGCAGCCCCGCATCGACGGCGGCGACCGAATCGACCTGCCCTGCCAGCACGAAGGTGCGGTTCTCGATGAATGCCGAGATCAGATCGCGGCTCATCGATGAGCGCGACTCGTCGAGCACGGCCAGGCGCAGATGGTTCACCGTGGGGTTCAGCGCCAGCCCGAAGATGATGATCTGGACCGTGGGCGGGATGATGAGCGAGACGAGCAGCCCCCGATTGCGAAGGATCTGTCGCAGCTCTTTGCGGATCAGCGCCCAGAGACGCGTTCGACTCGGCATCTCAGGCCTCGAGCTGCATTCGACGGATGCGTCTCCAGGCCAGACCGAAGAACGTCAGGAAGAGCAGCAGCAGCGCCGACACATGCGGCCAGACGGCAGGCCAGCCTCCCCCGCGCAGAAACGCGTCGCGCACGATGACGAGGTAGTAGCGCGCGGGGGTCAGGTTCGACAGCACGCGAAGGGGCGACGGAACGTTGGAGAGAGGGAAGATGAAGCCGCTCAGCAGGTAGCTGAGCACGAACCCGCCCAGCTGCATGGCCTGCAGCGCGGAAGCCTGCTCGGGTACGCGAACGCCGACCATGACGCCGAACGAGATCACGGTGAAGAGAAACAAGACGCTGCCCACGAGGAACGCGGTCACATCACCGCGCAGACGCAATCCGAACACGGTGTGCAGCG
>RGZZ01000300.1 GCA_010028905.1 Pseudomonadota bacterium
GCGCCCCTGAACGCGGTCGGATGATGTGTACCCCCCTCTGCGGCTTTCGCATATGTCCACCACGACACCGTGGGGGACAACGGTGCGGAGCTGCACGAACGGGGGCGCGCGGTTCAGGTCCACCACGACACCGTGGGGGACAAGCCCGTATCCACCACGCCACCGTGGGGGACTCCGCATGTCTTGCGGGGGATGGCCGCCAGAGTGGCTGCAGGTACCCTCGCGATACGCAGGTTCTGCGGAGCTCGTGCATTGTCACCCAAGAGGCGCCCCCGCGACCCTTGTCAATCGGATGCTTCTTTCGAAGACGGGGACGAGGGCGAGGGGCGAAGGCGAAACCGAGGCCCCGCTCAGGGCGAAGGCCGCTGCGCGCACTGCGACCGCAGTGAAGCAAGATGTTCCAGCTGCGGGTGTCACGTGACAGCCAGGGCTGTCACATCACCAGGATGTTCCAGCTGCAGGTGTCACGTGACAGCCAGGGCTGTCACATTGACCCGCGGCGCTGCCCTGCGACGCCTCAGATGACTGAAGCCACCTCTTTCCGCGCGGAAAGTCGCATAATGCCATACCACTGCCAAACACACCAGGCCCGATAGCCTGTGCTCGCGTCACGTCGCCACCCAGCTCTCCCCGGTTCGTCCTCAAAACAAACAAAATACTGACAAGAGCGCCGGGGTCGCCAACCAGTGCATCACGCGTGAGCTCCGCAGGACCAGACTGCCCCCAGGGTACCTGAAGCCACCTTCGCGCACCGCCTTTGCGTGGGTGAACTACGCACTGAGCGCCCCAGTCTACCTCAGTCCACCACGACCTCGGGGGACAGTTGCAGGCTTGACGCAAAGTCACAGCAGGAGCAACCCACCAGGTGCTCGGCGCAAGCAGTGAAGAGCACCGGTCCTTTGGCGAGAAGCCCAAATGGGCTTATACCGCAGCGCCCCCGACCCACCGCAGCGCCCCGGCAGGCCCGCTCCCCCCATCGAGGCGAAGAAGCGCTTCAAGCGGGCCACTCGTCGACCAGGGCGAACACTGCTCCAGGCGTGCAGAGCGCGGCGTCGGCCCACACCGACCGCGTCTGCCCCTCACCGCCGCCGAGGCGAGGGGCCACGACCCGAACCACCCCATCTTTCAGCGAGGCCTGATGTCACGCGTCTCTCCCGCCCTCATACAAGAGATCATCCACAAGACCGACCTCGCCGGCGTCTTGAGCCAGCACCTGTCGATGCGCCAGCAGGGCCGCAAGCTGCTGGCGCTGTGCCCGTTCCATCCAGAGAAGACGCCCTCGCTCAACTTCGACCCCGAGACCGGCCTCTTCTACTGCTTCGGGTGCAAGGCAGGCGGCGACTTCATCAAGCTCATGATGCACCTCGAGGGGTGGACCTTCATGGAGGCCATCCGAGACCTCGGACGGCGGGTGGGGGTCGAGGTCGAGGAGATGTCGAGCGACGAGCGCGCGCAGTACGACCGCAAGCAGCGGCTGCGCGAGGTGCTCGAGCGTGCGTCGCTGCTCTATCACCGCATCCTCACCCAGTCGCCGAACGCCCAGGCGGCACGCGACTACCTGCATCAGCGCGGTCTGACGGCAGAGACCATCAGCCGCTTCGAGCTCGGATACGCACCGCCAGGCCCGGCCTTCCTGGCCGAGTGGCTGCGTGAGAAAGGCTTCAGCGAAGACGAGATCATCGGCTCTGGCCTTGCGGTCGAGCGTGGCGGTCGGCCCGTCGACATGTTCCGCGACCGCGTCACCTTCCCCATCCACGACGCCCACGGCCAGCGCATCGCCATGGGGGGGCGCCTCATGGGTGATGGACAGCCGAAGTACCTCAACTCTCCTGAGACCCAGCTGTTCTCGAAGCGCGCGCATCTCTACGGCCTCTACCACGCCCGCACGAACGTGCGGGAGGCCCCCGCCATCGTGGTGGAAGGCTACATGGACGTCATCGCGATGCATCAGGGCGGCTTCCCCCAGGCCGTGGCCTCCCTGGGCACCGCCCTCACCATCGAGCAGGCAAAGCTGCTGCGTCGCTACTGCGAGTCGTGCGTTCTCGCCTATGACGCCGACCGCGCCGGCGAGAACGCCGCCGACAAGGGCATCGAGGTGTTCGAGCAGGCCCAGCTGGGGGTGCGCGTCCTGCGCCTTCCCAAAGGTGAAGATCCTGATTCGCTCCTGCGCGCGGGAGGGGCGCAGGCAGTCGCAGAGCGCCTGCAGCAGGCCCAGGGCATCGTCGAGTACCGCATGGACCTGCTGAGCGAGCGCGCCGACCTGCGAACACCGGAGGGAAAGAGCCACTTCCTGCGCGAGATGGTGCCCACCCTCGGAAAGATACGCGACGTGGTGCGACTCGACGAGTACGTGCGCCAGCTGTGCCATCGCGCGAACGTGAGCGAGAGCGCCGTCCGTCGCCTGCTGCGCATCGAGGGAACCCCGCCCCCGCCAGGGATTGCGGCCTACGAGAGTCGACGCGACGCGGCCCCTCCCCGACGCGCAGACGCAAAGCCCGGTGGGTCCTCGGGCGGACGATCATCATCGGGAGACGGCCGGTTCGGCTCTGGCTCTGGGGAGAGCTGGCGAAAGGGTGGCGACGGCGGACGCGGCTGGAACCGCGACGGCCAGCGCGATCGGCGTCCGCCCCCCGCGGAACCGCCTCCGCTCTCGCCTCCAGGACGCGCGGCGTCTGCGGGTCTTGCTCGGGCCGAGTGCGATCTGCTGCGCTGCCTGCTGGCTGAACCCGCCTCCATTCCCGCGGCGCGCGCGGCAGTCGCGCCCGAGGAGATGGAAGACCCCCTCGCCCGAGGGGTCCTGGTCAAGCTGTATGCCATGCCTGACACGCAGAACCCGCTGAGTCCCGCCGATCTCGTCGCGCTCGTCCAGCATGACGCCGATGTCACTCAAGAAGGAGTCGACCGACGGCTGTCTGAAATACTACTGGCCAAAAACGCGGAACCTCTCACTCCCGAGCTATTCGCGCACACCCTGGCGTACTTTCGCACCCGCCGCGAGAAAGCCGAGCTTCAATCGCTCCGGCGATCGATCAGACAGCGCATCGGCGAGACCATCGGTCACGACGACCCCGAGTACGTCCGGCTCCGCGAGCTTGAACAGAGACTGCAGAACGATCGAATGAAGGGAACCTAGATGTCGAAGGAGCGCGAAAAGGCACCCGTCGCTGGGGGAGAGGTCTCACCGGAGTTCAGCAAGCTCCTCGCCGAAGGCAAGAAGAAGGGCACGCTCACCCACGAGGAGATCAGCGAAGCGCTCTACAAGAGCGAAGATCTCTCACCCGAGCAGTTCGATGAGCTCTTCGAGCGCCTCGCCAACGAAGGCATCGAGATCATCGGCGAGGCCAAGGATGCCGGTGCCGACGAGAAGGAAGAAGAGCAAGCCGAAGAGGTCTGGCCGGAGGGCATGTCGCTCGACGATCCGGTTCGCATGTACCTCAAGGAGATCGGTCGGGTCGATCTCCTCTCCACCGAGCTCGAGATCGATCTGGCGCAGAAGATCGAGGCCGGCGAGAACGCGGCCAAAGAGATCCTGGCGATGCCGGATTTCTGGAACGTGATGCGCCAGCAGCTCCTCAAGCGCATCGAGCAGAGCAAGGACGCCCGCAAGACCCTCGCCGAGAACCACGGCACCCTCCCGCAGTCGGTCTCCCGGCGCCTGCAGCATGAGGTCAATGCGGGTCAGGAAGCGAACATGCTCCTCGAGCTCGTGCAGCGCCTCGAGCTCGAGAGAGAGCCAGAGCGCTTTGAGTCGGTGCGCGACGAGCGTGAGAAGAACAAGGAGTTCGACAACCTCTTCCGCGACGCGCGAACCGAGTTCCGCAACAGCCTTCCGCAGAAGACCTCGGTGAAGTTCACCGACAAGGACGCCAAGAAGCTGGCCTCGCTCGAGGAGCAGCTCGAGAGCGAAGACCACTCGAAAGACGAGCGCAAAGCCCTCGAGACCGACATCGGCAGCCTGCGAAAGCAGCGACGAGACGCTGCCCCGCGGGCAGACTTCGAACGCCTGCTCGAGCTCGAAGACACCGGAGACATCGCAAAGAAGAAGCTCATCGAGGCCAACCTCCGTCTCGTGGTGTCCATCGCCAAGAAGTACATCAGCCGCGGCATGCTGTTCCTCGACCTGATTCAAGAGGGCAACCTCGGCCTCATCCGCGCGGTGGAGAAGTTCAACTACCGCAAGGGCTACAAGTTCAGCACCTACGCGACCTGGTGGATCCGTCAGGCCATCACCCGCGCGCTGGCCGACCAGGCGCGCACCATCCGCATCCCCGTGCACATGGTGGAGACCATCAACCGCCTCATCCGCGTCTCCCGCCAGCTGCTCCAGGAGCTGGGCCGCGACCCCAGCGTCGAAGAGATCACGAACGAGATGTACCCCATCGAGCCGGAAGAGGTTCGGGTGCAGCTCTCCAAGACGTTCGGGCAAGACCTCCACAGCGAAGATCCGAAGGTGAAGGACGAGCTCAAGCGACGGCACAAGTTCTATCAAGATCGGGTGCGCGAGATCATCAAGATCGCCCAGGAGCCCATCTCTCTCGAGACGCCCATCGGCGAAGAGGAAGACTCCCACCTGGGTGACTTCATCGAAGACTCAGATGCCGTCGCGCCGGCCGAAGCCGCCTCCACCATGCTTCTCAAGGAGAAGATGGAAGACGTGCTGCAGAACCTCACGCCCCGCGAGAAGAAGGTGCTGCAGCTGCGCTTCGGCCTCGAAGATGGCCGTCCGCGAACCCTCGAGGAAGTGGGTCAGGAATTTGGTGTCACGCGCGAGCGCATACGCCAGATCGAGGCAAAGGCGCTGCGCAAGCTCCGCCATCCCACCCGCAGCAAGTGGCTGAAGGACTACTGGATGGGCCAGTGAGCGCCCGTCCCGCTCCTCTCGGGGTCGGCGATCCCCCTGCCCTCGAGAGGCGCTGGCTCAAGACCGCGACGCCGTCTGGCATCGCCGCAATCAACAAGGAGCTCCCCATGCAACACCCCCGTATCCAGGGCCGTGCTCGGCTTCTCACCACGTTGCTGGTCGTAGCGTGGGCGACCGTTGTCGCCCCGCTTGCGCAGGCTGCCCCAAAGACGGCGCCCGCAGCCTCGAAGCCCTCGACCTCGGCAACGAGCACCCCCGCAGCAGCGCCCTCTCCCGAGGCCGAGCCGCCGAAGGCCGCGCCGAGCCCCGGCGCAGACGAGCGCGCGGAAGCGTTGAACAACGCCGTGTATGCCATGTCGAGCATCCAGTCGTTTCTCGAGTTCTACTTCATGGAAACGGGACAGTACCCCGACGCTCTTGTCGACATGCTCTCGCAGTACAACCAGGGCGTGAGGCAGGGCGAACCGCTGGTGAAGATCCCCACCGACCCGGCAACAGGTCGCAAGTTCATCTACGCAGCGTCGGAAGACCGCACGAAGTACACCCTGAGGGCTCCGGAGCCCGCGGCCTATGGCCTCGGCTCGCTGCAGATCCACCAGGTCGACTGGGGCTGGATGGCCTCCATCGCGTCGGAGCAGAAGAAGAAGCGACTGACCATGCGCTGCGTGCAGTTCATGCAGATGCTGGCCAATGTGGTGGAAGAATACAACAAGGCGAACCGCAACCGTTTTCCCGACAGCATCGACAAGCTCATCCCCAAGTACCTGCAGAAAGTACCGACCTGCCCGCTGTGCAAGAAGCCCTATCAGTATGCGCATAGCGACCGCGGCTTCGAGGTCATCTGCCCAGAGCCCAAGGTCCATGGGCTAGACGACTTCCGCTTCAGCAGCACCGAAGGTCTGAAGAAGCTCCCCTGATCACTCTCGGGTGATCGCTACTCGAACAACCCCGCGCGAGCCGATCGACGGCCGACGCAGACGCGACCGGAGGAACTGCCCGTGAGCAGCAAGACATCGAGCAAGGATGCAGGGGCGCCCACACCGACGGTGCCCACCGAGAACCCCGCCTCTTATGACGAGAAGCGCTTCTGGCGCAGCACGCCGTGGGGCGACACCTACTGGTGCGAGATGTGCAGCACGTGCATGCGCTGGCGCTACTCGCAGCGCGCCCAGGGCCGCGTATGCGTGACCTCGTTCAACTTCAACTTTCCCCTGGTCATCATCGAGCGCGGCCGCTGCAACGAATATCGTCCCGTTCCTGGCGCCGAGAACCTCTGGGCCGACGACTACCTCGAAGAGGAAGACGAGTACGATCAGCCGCGCGACCGTGACGGGGGAGACGGCTACGACGAGGAAGGCGGCAGCCGTCGCGCGGGGGGGGGCAGCAGCGGTCGTCGACGGCAGCGCCGCAGACCGCGCCGCGGAGGCGGTGGGAG
>RGZZ01000301.1 GCA_010028905.1 Pseudomonadota bacterium
TCGGGACGCTCGCCGCGCTCGGGACGCTCGCCGCGCTCGGGACGCTCGCCGCGCTCGGGACGCTCGCCGCGCTCGGGACGCTCGCCACGGTCGCGGAAGCCACCGCGCTCGCCGCGGTCGCGGAAGCCACCGCGCTCGCCGCGATCCGGACGCTCGCCGCGGTCTTCGCGCTCGTCACGCATCTCGGCGCCTTCCGGCATCTCGAGACCCGGGATCATGCCCTTCGCGGTGAGGTTGATGCGGCCCTGACCGTCGATCTCGACCACCTTCACGGGGATCTCGTCGCCGATCTTGACCACGTCCTCGACGCGGTTCACACGCCACGGAGCCAGCTGCGAGATGTGCACCAGGCCTTCCTTGCCCGGCAGAATCTCGACGAAGGCGCCGAAGTTCATGAGGCGCAGCACCTTGCCCTGGTAGATCGCACCGATCTCCACGTCGCGGGTGAGGTCCTCAACGATGCGCATCGCGCGCTTCCCGGCGTCGCCGTCGGTGGCAGCGATGAAGATGCGGCCGTCGTTCTCGATGTCGATCTTGACGCCGGTCTCGGCGATGATCTTGTTGATCACCTTGCCGCCTGGGCCGATGACGTCCTTGATCTTGTCGGGGCTGATCTGCATCGTGAACATGCGCGGAGCGAACTTCGACAGGTCTTCACGCGGCTGCGCGATGCAGGCCTCCATCACGTCGAGGATCTGGAAGCGGGCATCCTTCGCCTGGGCGAGGGCCTGCTCGAGGATCTCGGCCGAGATGCCCATCAGCTTGATGTCCATCTGCAGCGCCGTGATGCCCTTGCGGGTACCGGCCACCTTGAAGTCCATCTCGCCGAGGGCGTCTTCCATGCCCTGGATGTCGGTGAGGACGCGGTGCTTGTCGCCCTTCATGACGAGACCCATCGCGATGCCGCCAACGGGGGCCTTGAGGGGCACGCCCGCGTCCATCAGCGCCAGCGTGCTGCCGCAGGTGGAGGCCATCGAGGTGGAGCCGTTCGACTCGAGCACCTCGGAGACGAGGCGCATGGTGTAGGGGAACTCGTCGTGCGGCGGGAGCACGGCCATGAGTGCGCGCTCGGCCAGTGCGCCGTGGCCGATCTCGCGACGGCCGGGGCCGCGCATCGGACGGGTCTCGCCCACCGAGAACGGCGGGAAGTTGTAGTGGTGGATGTACTTCTTCGAGTCATCCGGCGACAGCCCGTCGAGGAGCTGGTCTTCGCTGGGCATGCCCAGGGTGCAGATGGTGAGCACCTGGGTCTGGCCGCGGGTGAAGAGCCCCGTGCCGTGCGTGCGGGGGAGCAGGCCCACCTTCGAGTCGAGGGCGCGGATCTGCTCCGGCGTGCGGCCGTCCGGGCGCAGGTTCTCGTCGACGATCATCGTCTTGAGCTCTTCTTCTTCGAGCTTCTTGACGAGGGCGCCGAAGTCTTTGCGACCCGGGTCGTTGACGATGGCGAGGACGTGCTCCTTCTCGGGGAAGCTGCCCTTCTTCGCCTCGACGCGCTCGATGAAGAGCGACTTGTTGATGGCGTCGAGGGCCGCGTTGCGGGCGGCCTTCTCGATGATGCGCATGCCCTTCTTGATGTCGTCGCCCAGCAGGTTGAGCATGACCTTCTCGAGCACGGGGTCGGGGGTCATGATGGGGTAGTTGCCCTTCGGCACGCCGGCCATCTTCACCAGCTCGTCGATCATGTCGATGACGAAGCGGATGGCTTCGAAGCCCTTGTGGAAGGCGCCCAGCATGTCGGTCTCGCTCACCTCGAGCGAGCCGGCCTCGACCATCATCAGGCTGTCGCGGGTGCCCGCGATGACCAGGTTGATGTCGCTTCCCTCGAGCTCCTGGAAGGTGGGGTTCACGCGGAACTCACCGTCGATGCGGCCCACGCGTGCGCCCGCGATAGGGCCCGCGAACGGGATGTCGGAGATGGCCAGCGCCGCCGACGCGCCGATCATCGCGGGGATGTCGGAATCGTTGACGCGGTCGTGGGAGACGACGTAGCAGACGACCTGCACGTCATTGCGGAAGCCATCCGGGAACAGGGGGCGGATGGGGCGGTCGATGAGGCGGCTCGAGAGGATCATCTTCTCGGTGGGGCGCCCCTCGCGCTTGATGAATCCGCCCGGGATCTTGCCCGCGGCGTACATCTTCTCTTCGTAGTCGACGGTGAGCGGGAAGAAGTCGATGCCCTCGCGGGGCTTGCTCGATGCGGTGACGGTGGCGATGACGACGGTCTCTCCGTAGGTCACCACGACGGCCCCATTGGCCTGCTTGGCCAGCGTCCCGGTCTCGAGCCGCAGCGTGCGGCCAGCCAGCTCGCGCTCGACGACGAACTTGCCGAGCGGCGACTCGAGGCTCGGCTTTTCAGTGGTCTCTATCATTCTCTATCCTCGGTTCTTTCTTGCTGTTCTTGTTGGGTTGGTATCGAATCCCGTGTGGGATGTGCCTGTGTCGTATCAGGGGCGCCTGGTCGGGCACCCGCGGGTCAGGGGTCTCCTTGGGTCAGGGGCGTGTGCGTTCCCGGGTGGTTCTCTCGGGGGGTCTGCGCCTGTGGGGCGGGTGGAAGCAGCGCGTTCGCTCAGGCAGGTGCCAGGCGTCACGGTTCGACCCTTGAAGCAGGATCGTGGGAAGCGACGAGACGCGCTGGCGCGGAGCGCGGTGTCGTCAGCCGTTTGCTGTGTGGGTGTGTACGTTTCCCCCCGGAGAGATGCGCATGAACAACGAACGGAGGGGTCGGCTGTCGACCTCCTCCGTTCGTATGCTGCTCAGCGACGCAGGCCCAGACGCTCGATGATCGAGCGGTAGCGCTTGATGTCGGTTGCTGTCAGGTAGTTGAGCAGCCGACGTCGCTGACCGACCAGCATGAGCAGGCCGCGGCGTGAGTGGTGGTCTTTCTTGTGGGTGCGGAGGTGATCGGTGAGGTGGTTGATCCGGTCGGTGAGGAGTGCGATCTGCACTTCAGGGGAGCCGGAGTCGCCCTCGTGGAGCTTGTACTTCTCGATGATCTCCGCTTTCTTTTCCTTGAGCTGGGGCATGGGTCACATGGTCTCCTTTCGATGTCAACCGCATCCCGCGCGTCCTCGACCCACAAGGTGCGCCCGAGAAGGGTACAGGCCATTTTATCTTCAGGCCCAGAGACTGTCAACAACCGCGGGGCGTCTCAGCGCCGCAGCCTTGGCAGGCGGGGGGGTTCGCCAGGGAAGCGCCGCGATCCCTCTTTCTACCGCGGCCACGGCGAGTTCACATCTCGGCAACATCTCGGCCACATCCCGGAAACATCTGTAACATCGTGTTAACATCTGGCTGGTTGATCGACCCGCCCCCGGCAACAATAATGACCGTAGTAGAAGAGAATGCCGCGCCGCAGACGTCGCCGAGACGCGCGCTGCGAGACCAGCGGCAGTCCAAGGAGTACAAGTCGATGGCCCATGACGAGCTCGGTTCGATCAAGGCGATAGGCAGCACCTCGAGCACCAGCGCCTCCAGCAAGGCCGGCGGCGCAGCCGCGGCGGGCGCGGCGGCCGGTCTGGGCGCCAGCCAGGCGTCGCCGGGCATCAACACCGTTGATCACTCGCACATCTCGAGCGAGGCGCTCGAAGATCTCAACGCCGTCAGCCATTCGGGTGGCGCGGGGGCGTCGTCGGTGAACCCCTTCGCCTCGAGCCAGGGCCCTGCCGCGGGGCTCTCCAACGGAGGCGTGCTCACCAGCGGTAGCGGCTTCAGCGGAGGTCACCCGCCCGGCATGTCGGTCGGCGGGGTGCACACCACAGAGTCGAATCGCCCGCTGTAACGCGCGGAGCGCATCGCAGGTCAGAGACGGGGAGGCACGACGTGTCTCCCCGTTCCCGTTCTCGCACGTCCCTCGTCTCAGCCCCGCCTGTGGACGTTTTCCGGACATCTTGTGGACCCAACTTTATCTTCGGGGGCAGGCATTCCCGGTGCGGCGGCAAACCGTACTGCATTCCAACCGGGAGGCCCCATCTGTGAGCTCAACCGCGCTGCTCTCCAAGATCACCCAGGCGCCGCTCCTCTTCTTCGATACCGAGACAACCGGCCTGTACCCCGAGCGCGGAGATCGCATCTGTGAGATCGCCCTGGTTCGCACCGTGAACGGCCAGGTCGAGCGCACGTACGACACGCTCGTCTACCCGGAGCGTGAGATCCCCGCTGACGCCTCCCGCGTCTCTGGCATCACCGACGCCATGGTGTGGGGCAAGCCGCGCTTCGCCGACATCGCGCCCACCATTCTCGAGATGGCCGCGGGAGCGGTTCTCGTGGCCCACAACGCTCCGTTCGATCTCTCCTTTCTGCTGGTGCAGTTCCAGGAGGCCGGGATCGCCATGCCGACCAATCTGGTCCTCGATACCCTTCCCCTGGCCCGCAAGTGCTACAAGCTGGGCGACTACAGCCTGGGCGGGCTTGCCCAGGCTCTGCGCATCCAGAAGGAGACCGCGCACCGCGCGCTGGGCGACACGCTCATGACCGTGCGCGTCTTCCAGGCCATGCTGCCCATGCTCGCCCAGAAGAAGCTGCAGACCGTGGGGCACGTGCTTCAGTTCCAGGGCGGTTCGGCGAGGCCCACGCCTCGGGCCACCCAGCAGGTCGCCAACGCCTGACCCCGGGCGAGCGTCTCGCGCTCCCCGAGCGTCAGATCGACATGCAGACGCGCTGCACCTCGTCATAGGTGACTGCGCCGTTGGCCACCTTGCGCAGGCCATCTTGCAGCAGGGTGCGGAACCCGTGTGCCCGCGCGGCCTCTCTGATCTCTTCGTCGCGCGCGCGGCTCGAGATGAGCTCGCGCACCTCGCCGCCCACCTCGAGGATCTCGTAGAGGCCCAGGCGTCCGCGGTACCCGGTGCCGTGGCACGTCGTGCACCCACGGCCGTGAAAGACCTCGGTGACCGCGAGACCTTCCTCGGCCAGCAGCGGCGCCAGCCCGTGCGGTACGGGCATGGCTTCGCGGCACTGGCTGCAGATGCGCCGGCAGAGGCGCTGGGCCACGCCGCCCAGCAGAACAGACCCGATCAGGTAGGGCTCCACCCCCATGTCGCGCAGGCGCGCGACGATTCCTACCGAGTCGTTGGTGTGGATGGTCGACAGCAGCATGTGCCCGGTCAGTGCGGCCTGCACGGAGATGGCCGCGGTCTCCGCATCGCGGATCTCGCCCACGAGGATGACGTCCGGGTCTTGACGGAGGAACTCCCGCAGGGCCTTGGCAAACGTGACCCGCTTCTCTTCCTCACGGGGCGCGTTATTCACCTGTACCTGGGTCACGCGCGGCATCTGGTACTCGATGGGGTCTTCGATGGTGAGCAGCTTGCGGTCAGGGCGCTGGATCTCGGCCAGGCTGGCGTACAGCGTGGTGCTCTTTCCGGAGCCCGTGGGGCCGCTCACCAGAACCATGCCGTACGGCTGCGAAAGAACGGTGCGGAACCGCCCCTCGTCGGTCTCGTTGAAGCCCAGATCGCGCAGGGTGAGGTTGAACGAGCCTTTCTTGAGGAGGCGCATCACCACGCTCTCGCCCTTGGGAACGGGCACGATGCTCACGCGGAGATCGAGCTCCTGTCCCGCCACCGCCACCGAGATGCGCCCGCCCTGGGTGATGCGATCCTGGGCGATGTCGAGATTGGCCAGAATCTTCACGCGCTTGACGATGGCGGCGGCTTCCTTCGACTCGAACGTGTTGATCTCGTTCAGCACGCCGTCGATGCGATACCGAACCACCATCTCGAGCTCGAAGGTCTCGAGGTGGATGTCGCTCGCTCCCGCGGAGATGGCTTCCTTGATGATGCGGTCGACCGCGCTGATGATGGGGCTGGTGATGTCTTCAACGCCAAAGGTGACCTCTGCCGCGGTCTTCACATCGAGCGTCTCGGCCTCGAGCTTCTTGCGCTCGAGCCACTCGAGCCACGACAGCTGCGAAGCAAAGGCCGGCAGGCGGAAGGCCCATTCCTGGGCCAGCTCGCACATGAGCGGATCTGCGCGCACGAGCGTCGGGCGGAGCTGCCCTTGCGACGCATACGAGATGTGATCGTAGACGTGCACCGACGTGGGATCTTTCACCGCGACGGTGATCTCGTTGGCCGAGATGCGCCCGATGCATATCCCCTCGATGGAGCGACATACGCTTTCAGCCAGTGCCTGCGCGACCTCGCGATCGAGCTCCAGCTGCGACAGATCGACCAGGGGGAAGCGCTCCAGCTCTTCGGCTGATGCTCTGTCGGTGGGCGCGGCGTTGACGTCGAGGTCGCGTCCGCGGCCGAACAGCCCGCGAAGCCAGCTGGCGGCCGATTTC
>RGZZ01000302.1 GCA_010028905.1 Pseudomonadota bacterium
TGATGGCGTCTGCCGGACACACCAGTGCGCAGGTAGGCGACTCGCAGTGCATGCAGACCTGCGGCGCGGTCTGCACCGAGCTGGCCCGATCGACATACTCGAGATGGATCATCGAGGTGCCACGATGCGTTCCGCACTCGGCGCAGGCCTGGACACAGGCCTGGCAGCCGATGCAGCGTGACGGGTCGACGATGAAGACGGGTTCCATGCGTTCCCCCAGTGGTAGATGGTCCCATCGTACCCACTCAGGGAGAGAATCGACCTCGGCTCTTCGCCTGAAGTCCGCCTCAGGCCGGTTGCAGATGCGCTCGGTCAGCGCACCGAGAGGCCAAGATAGTGCCGCATCACGAGAAGCAGCGCGCCCACGTTCCCCACGTGCACGCAGGGCAGCGACAGCTCCCCCTCGGTGGTCGCCACCCGCATCATGCCGTCGACCACGCTGACCTCGACGATCTCAGCGGCGGGAATCACCGCCTCTCCCGAGACGAGGGTGAAGATCACAGCCCCCTCCTGCACACGAAGCGAAGAGCAGTTCGGGGTGTAGACGGGGAAGGCGAAATGGGATTGCGGGCGTGAGAGCTCCTCGCGGGCACGCTCCACCGTGCGCAAGGTCCAGCTGCGCTCGGCCGCGCGACAGAAATCGTAGAGCCGTGCCTTTCCCGGAGCGCGGGGGCGGCCGCCGTCGGGTGTCGCGGGACACCTGCGGGAGAACCGCAGCATCTCTGCGCCGTCATGGCCATGCCACGTGTACGCGAATGTGATGCGACCCGGTGCGTGCGCGATGTCGACCACCAGATCGCGCGCCTGATCGAAGCGGAACACCGCGATCGGAGGGCGTCGTGGCGGCCAGAACCGGAACCGCACATCACAGAGGGCCAGCCCTCGATCGCCCACATAGGTCACGACCCAGCGAACCCCCATCGAACGCCACGTCGCCAGCATGGCGATGAGCACTGCAGGGATCCAGCGCAGCAGCTCGGTTCCAAGCGACGGGGCGAGCTCGTACCTGCGAAGGAACCAGGTCGACACGCCCCACGCCATCGCCCCCAGAAGAGCCGAGAGCGCCAGCGCACGCAAGAGGCGCTGAGCCAGGCCGTCACGCCCGACGCGCGCCGAGGAGGCGGCCGAGCGCACCGTTCCGATCTCTGGCGGGGGCGCAACGAACAGCAGCGCATCGTCGGCAAGCGGATCGCCGTGATGATCCTCCGAGATCCGGGAAGGCGCGGGCGGAGGCGCTGCAGCTTCCTTCGTCGGCGCGGCGGCGGGCGCGGAACGCCCCTCCCCCTGCGCGTCGAGCGCCGCGGGCCAGGCCGGCGGAGGCGTGGATGACACCGATGGGTCACGGGGCACGACCGGAACGAAGACGTTCGACGGCACCGGAAGGCGCACGGGAACCGTCGGAGGATCGATCAGCTTCCTGGATGCGCCGGGCAGCACGGTCTCCTCGCCCGCAAACGGTCTCTCCCCCCCCTCTGCATCGGCTTCGGCCCGATCGAGGAGCGCCCGGGCCTCGCGGATGGAGACCCGTACCGTGTTCGGAACCTGCAAGGGAGGAGGCCCTGCGTCGAGGCGCACCAGCACCGTGGGGGCAGGGTCCATCGGGGGCACGGCGTCGTCGGAAGGTGCCGGCGGCGCGACCTCTTCAGCGGGCACGGCTGCTGGGGCTTCCTCAGCGATGCCCGGCGCGCCGCACTGCATGCAGAAGCGATGGCCCTCAGCCAGGATGGCGGAGCACGCGGCGCACGCTCGGCTCGAGGCGTCGTGGCTCATGCCACGCCTCGCTTCGCCGTGCGGTCGCCCCACCAGGCGGTGACAATCCAGATGAAGGCGCCGGCGGCGAGCGCCACAGGCACGATGAGCACAGCCAGGGCCAGCGATCGCGTAAAATCGGACAGACCGCCGATGAGCACGGGCGAGAGCGCGTCCCCGAACAGGTGAATCGCCAGCGTGGTGGCCGCCAGCGCGCTGGCCCGCATGTCGGGCGACACCACGTTCACGATGAGGGTGTTGATGGGGCCGGTCGATGCGAACACGAGCAAGGCCGAGATGAAGATGGCAGCCAGGTAGACCCGCGAATCAGTGGCGCGCAAGGCGATGATAGTGGAAGGAACGGCCAGGAGACTCGTGATCCCCGACACCCACAGGTACGACAAGGGGGTGCGCCGCACGAAGGCGTCTCCGAGCCAGCCCCCGGCCAGCGTGCCGACCAGGCCGCTCACCGCCATGACGGCGCCCACGATCTCGGCCGCATTCTCGAGATGGCGCTCGCGCAACAGGAACGTGGGCAACCACACCGCCAGGCCGCCGATGGCAAACGTCCCCGCGGCGTACCCCGCCACCGTGAGCACAAAGAGACGGTTGCGCAGCAGTGCGCCGTAGATCGACGAGACCCCTTCCGCCGCAGCACCTGCCCCGTCATCTTCTTCACCCTGGGCACCCCGCTGAGGGTCAGGCAGGCGCATGGCGAGGAAGGCGAGCACGATGCCCGGGATGGCCGTGAGCAGAAAGGCGTGGCGCCATCCCCAGTGCGACCCCACGGCCCCACCGACGAGGTAGCCGAGCGCTGAACCGATGGGCACTGCCGCGTAGAAGACCGAGAAGACCCGACCTCTCACCTCTGGCGAGAACGCGTCTGAGAGAACGGCTGGCGCAATGGTGCCATAGGCGGCCTCTCCCACGCCCACGAACATGCGCGTGACCAGCAGCATCCCGAAGGTGGGCACGATGCCGGACGACGCGGTGGCAAGGCTCCACACAACAACACCAAAACCGATGAGCGCGGTGCGCGAGCGGGTGTCGCCGAGCCAGCCGAACACGGGCGAGAGCACCATGAAGACCACCACGAAGGCCGTCGTGAGAAGGCCGAGCTGGCTGTCATCGAGCCTCATGTCGTGCCGGATGGTCTCCTGCACCGCCGGCACGACGTAGCGATCGAGGTAGTTCACGAGATTCAGCCCCGTGAGAACGGCAAGCACGGCCCAGGCCTGGCCGCGAGAGATGCCGGGGGGGCGAGCGAGCCCATCGGTTGACATTGCGTGCGTCTACCACACGACCTGACTCGTCTCCTGGAGGGGGGGCGTTCAGCAGGGACGCCTTGTCGACCGAGCAGGCCCTCCCCAGGCCCGGTCGAAAGGACATGGAATGCTGCGAACCGCCTTCGTGCGCCTGCTCCGGCCCGTGCTCCACGCCTTCTTCTCGTCTGTCGAGACCGAGGGGGCGGAGCGCCTGCCGGCCGATGCGTCCATCGTGTTCGCCCTCAATCATCCCAACGGCCTGATCGATCCGCTCGTGCTGATGTGCGTGGCCCCTCGGCCGGTGAGCTTCCTGGCCAAGGAGCCGCTCTTCCGCATCCCGCTCCTCGGACGGCTGCTCCACGCCTTTGACGTGATGCCCGTGTACCGCACCATGGACAACGCCGATACCCGTCAGAACGTGGCCACGTTCGAGCGGGCACGCGCCATCCTGGGGCGAGGCGGCGCCATCGGCATCTTCCCTGAAGGAACCACCCACGGAGATCCGAGCCTGCGCCCCCTCAAGACGGGGGCGGCGCGCATCGCGCTGGGCGCGGCCGCCGACGGGAGCGGCCGCGTCACCGTCGTGCCCGCCGGGCTCTACTACACGAACAAGGGCATGTTCCGCAGCAAGGTGCTGCTCGTGTATGGCGCACCCATCCCCGTGCCGTGCGTCGAGATGGAGGGTGAACCTCCGCGAGAGGCGGTTCAGGCGCTGTCGCAGCAGGTTCGTGAAGGGCTCGAGGCAGTGACCCTGAACGCGGAAGATGCCGCAGCGGTCGAACAGGCCGCGCGGGGGAACCGCGTGCTCTGCGAGCCGGATGACACCCCTGGCGCACTGATGCGCGAGTTCACGCTGCGTCGGCTCTTCGTCGCGGGGAAGGCACGCCTGCGCGCGCTCGACCCCGCAAGGCTGACGGCCCTTGCGCAGCGCGCCGCCGGCTATGAGGCCGACGCGAAGGCGTGCGGCGTTCCTGCCGAGCTTGTGGGAATGACGCCTACCGCGCTCGAGCAGCGTCGCGGAAACACGCTGGCGATGGCCCTCCTGGCGCTGCCGGCGGCGCTGGGCACCGTGCTCAACTGGCCCCTGTACCGCTTCATCGGATTTGTGTGTGACGGCCTCCTGGCCCCCCGCGACGGCACCGTGGTGTCGACCGTGAAGCTGGGCATCTCCCTGGTGGGCTATCCCCTGCTGTGGCTGGCGGCCGGGGCCGCGGCAACGAAGATGGCAGGGGTGAAGGAAGGGCTGGCGGTACTTCTCGCCTGTCCGGCCTGCGGCTGGAGCGCCGTGATCTTCCAGGAGCGTCTCGCCCGCCTGCGCGAAGGGGGCGCCCTCGAGAAGGTGCGTCAGCGCAACAGCTCGGGGTATGCGCGCCTATGCGAGGAGCGAGACGCCATACGCGACCAGATCAAGGCCGCGGGCGAGCTGACCGGCGTCACTCCCCCCTCCGGACCCGTGCCGTCGTGACGGACCACATTCCAGCGAAGGATCAGAGAACATGGCCATCCTGGTGACCGGCGGAGCGGGATACATCGGCAGCCATGCCGTGGCCGCGCTCCTCGAACGTGGCGAGGAGGTGGTGGTGGTCGACGACCTGCGCACCGGCCATCGCGAGGCGCTGCTCACAGATCGGTTCTATGAAGGCGACATCTGCGACGATGGGCTGCTCGATCGCATCTTCACCGAGCAGCGCGTGGAAGCGGTCATGCACTTCGCCGCGCTCTCGGTGGTGGGCGACAGCGTGCGCGAACCGCTGGCGTACTACGCCAACAACCTCGTCGCCGCGCAGCGCCTGGTGGCCGCCATGCACCGCCATGACGTGACGCGCATGGTGTTCTCGTCCACCGCGGCGACCTACGGGACGCCGGCGGTGATGCCCATCGTCGAGAGCACCCCCACCGTTCCCACCAATCCCTACGGGGAGACCAAGCTCGCCGTCGAGCGCATGCTCGGCTGGTGCGAGGCGCCCTGCGGCATACGCTCGGTGAGCCTGCGCTACTTCAATGCGGCGGGAGCGCATCCGGTTCGCGACCTCGGGGAAGACCATCGCCCCGAGACCCACCTCATTCCCATCGTGCTCCAGGTCG
The DNA here is from genome assembly GCA_010028905.1 of Pseudomonadota bacterium. NCBI lineage: Bacteria > Pseudomonadati > Pseudomonadota > Pseudomonadota bacterium. The sequence goes on from RGZZ01000302.1 coordinate 5,100, forward strand.
CCCTCAGACAGCGCCCCCACGTCACGGTGTACGGCGACGACTATGACACGCCCGACGGCACGTGCGTCCGCGACTACGTTCACGTGGTCGACCTGGCCGACGCCCACGTGCTCGCGCTCGAGCGGCTGCGTGCGGGTGGCCCCTCCACGGTGTACAACCTCGGCAGCGGGAAGGGGTTCAGCGTGCGTGAGGTGATCGACTCCGCCCGCACGGTCACGGGCGTTCCCATCGCCGTCGAGACGGGCGCGCGTCGCCCGGGCGACCCGCCTTCACTGGTGGCCTCGGCAGATCGAGCCTGCGCAGAGCTCGGCTGGCAGCCGCGCTTCACCAGGCTCGACGACATCATCCGGTCGGCATGGCGCTGGCACCGCACCCACCCAGAGGGATACCGAACAAGGGTGAAGCAGGGCGCATGAGCGCGTTCGACCCTTCCCCCACCGCGCACGAGACCCACGCGGTGACAAACCAGCCTCCACTCCTTGTCGACTACGACATGTTCTCCAGCGACACGGTGCTGCGCGAGGGCGTGACGCGCGAGGGCGCGGCCTGGGCGACCGACGAGCTCACCCGCTTCGGCACGTCGATGGGCTCGGCGGAGATGCTCGACCACGGGGTTGCCGCGAACCGCAACCCCCCGGTGCTTCACACCCACGATCGGTTCGGCAACCGCATCGATCGCGTCGACTTCCACCCGTCATACCACGCCTGCTTTCGCGCAGGGGTCGAGGGAGAGGTGCACGCCCTTCCCTGGAACCGCCCTGGGCCTGGCGCGCACGTGGCCCGCGTGGCCAAGCACTACATGCTCTCGCAGGCCGAATCGGGCGTCTGCTGCCCGCTGACCATGACATTTGCCGTCGTGCCCGCACTTCAGATGCAGGCCGATCTGGCCGCGCTGTGGATCCCGCGGGTGACCGCGACAACCTACGACGCACGCTATCGCCCCGCCGCCGAGAAGGCCGGCGCCACCATGGGCATGACCATGACCGAGAAGCAGGGCGGGTCCGATGTGCGCGCCAACACGACCCGCGCCGTGCCGCAGCGCAGGAGCGGACCGGGAGAGCCGTATCGCCTCACGGGGCACAAGTGGTTCGTGTCGGCCCCCATGAGCGACGCCTTCCTGGCCCTGGCGCAAGCACCGGGCGGGCTCTCGTGCTTCCTGGTCCCCCGCTGG
>RGZZ01000303.1 GCA_010028905.1 Pseudomonadota bacterium
CCGGACGCGCAGGCGCTGCGCCAGCTGCACGAAGAGGTGAAGCGCGTGCTCGAGGCGAGCGTGCGTCGCAAGGGCACAGCCGCCGACATCACCCGGCGCATCGATGAGGTTTTACTCCACCCGGTGTGGGGGTTGCTCATCATGGCCACGCTGTTCTTTGTCATCTTCCAGGCGGTGTTCAGCTGGGCGAAGATGCCACAGGAGCTGCTGCAGGCCGCCATCGAGTGGCTGTCAGACACCGTGCGCAGCCACATGGCCGAAGGTGCGCTGCGAAGCCTTCTCACCGAAGGGGTGATTGCCGGGGTGGGAAGCGTGATCGTCTTCGTGCCTCAGATCCTGGTGCTGTTCTTCTTCATCTTGATTCTCGAGGACTCGGGATACATGGCGCGCGCCGCGTTCCTGCTCGATCGTCTCATGGGCGGGGTCGGACTCCACGGCCGCGCGTTCATCCCCTTGCTGAGCAGCTTTGCCTGTGCCATCCCGGGCATCATGGCCACCCGCACCATCGAGAATCCCCGCGATCGCCTGGCCACGATTCTCATCGCCCCCCTGATGACGTGCTCGGCCCGCCTTCCCGTCTACGCCCTTATCATCGCCGCGTTCATACCGAACCGATCGGTGCTGGGCCCCCTCAGGCTGCAGGGCCTCGTGCTGTTCACCCTCTACGCCTCGGGCATCATCTCCGCGCTGATCGTGGCGTGGCTGCTGAAGAAGACGCTGTTCACCGGACCACGCCCACCGCTCATCCTCGAGCTGCCCACCTACAAGACCCCTTCGGTGAAGAGCGTGACACTCGGGCTCCTCGAACGTCTCGTCGTGTTCCTGAAACGTGCGGGCACCCTCATTCTGAGCGCCATGATTGTGGTCTGGTTCCTCAGCTCCCATCCCGCGCCGCCACCCACCGACGTGAACGGCCCGCTCATCCAGTACAGCTTTGCGGGCATGCTCGGACGCGCGCTGGCCCCCCTGTTCAGCCCTGTTGGATTCAACTGGGAGATCGTGGTGGCGCTCATCCCGGGCCTCGCAGCCCGCGAGGTTGCCGTAGCGGCCCTGGGAACGGTCTACGCCGTCAGCGGAAGCGAGGCCGGGCTGGGCGAGACCCTGGCCCACGCCTGGTCGCTTCCCACCGCCCTTGCGTTTCTCGCCTGGTACGTGTACGCCCCCCAGTGCCTCTCCACCCTGGCCATCACCCGCCGAGAGACCAACTCTTGGCGCTGGCCCATTGTCATGGCGGCCTACATGTTCGCTCTCGCGTACCTCGCGGCATTCGTCACCTACCACGTAGCCTCGTGGATGCTCGCGTCATGACAGGTCAGGAGCTGGTCGTGCTCGCGTTGGTGGGGGTGGCGTGCGCGCACCTGACGCTCGCCCTCGGACCAACACGATGGCGGGGCCACGTGGCTGCCCATCTTCGCGCACTGAGCGCACGCCCCAGCCTGCCGATGTGGCTTCGCCGCGCCGCCGTATCACTGGGACGCACCATCGCGCCTCCGCCGGCGTGCACGGGGTGCGCGGCCCACCGCCCTCCCCCTATCTCTGAATGGATCCGAAAGGATCCTCCAAGGGTATCCAGGCGGCCGTAGCGCAGTCGCAGCGAAAGGCGTCAAGATGGGGAAGGCCAGGGAACACTGGTCATCTCCCGCTCGCGCGGGCTCGAGGAGGCTGAATGTCCGTCCCCCCCGTTTCCCCGTCTGCATCATCGTCTGTGGCGCTGTCAATGCTCCTGGAACGCTACCACGAAGACCGCAGCCCCGCTCTTCTCGAGGAGATCGTGGCGCGGCAGATGCATCTCGTTCGGCAGGTGACACGTCGCTTTGCAGATCGCGGAGAATCACTGGAAGACCTGCAGCAGGTTGCGGCCCTCGGGCTGGTCAAGGCCGTTCAGAGCTACAACCCGACCCTCGGGCATCAGTTCTCGACCTACGCCATTCCCACGATGCTCGGAGAGATCAAGCGATGGTTCCGCGACAAGGGGTGGGCCGTGCGCGTTCCCCGGCGGCTGCAAGAGCTCGGCCAGGCGGTGCGCCGCAGCCAGGAAGCCCTGTCGCACACCCTCGGACGCGTCCCCACGACGCACGAGATCGCCAATGCGCTTCACGTCACCAGCGAGCAGGTGACCGAAGCCCTCGAATCAACCCAGCACTACCGGGCCCTCTCCATCGATGCGATGCAGAACCCGTCAGGCGAGGAAGGGGACGAGCGCACGCCGCTGTCCATTGGTCACGACGACCCGGCCATGCGCAACGCAGATCTCCGCGTCATCCTGGAACGAGCCTGTGACCGACTTCCGCAGCGAGAGCGCGAGATCGTGCGCCTGCGCTTCGTCGAGGGACTGTCTCAGGCGCAGGTGGCCCGCCGCCTATCGCTCTCGCAGATGCACATCTCCCGCTTGCAGAAGCGCGCGCTGACCACCCTTCGCGAAGCCATCGAGCCGAAGGAACCCCCTCTGCCAGCGGGCGCGCTTGCAACGACGGCGCGCGTCAGGGGCTGAGAGCGATGTCTCCGCGCGGACATGAGGCCTGAGCCCCAGGGGCGTGCAACGCAAGGAGCGCTCAGCGCTCGACCAGGCCCTGGGTGGAGTTGTACTGCGGGTAGTTGGCCGCGTACCCCGCGCCCGAGTGATTGCTCGAACCGCTGCAGATCACCGTGAAGGCGTCAGGCACGCTTGCAGAGGTGAAACCGCTCGTCGTGTATGAGACCGTGCCCACCGACGGGCAGGTCGGAATCGATTTCAGGTAGTTCGGTGTCAAGGTCGAGGGATTCGTGGGATAGCGCCCCGAGTTGTCGGTGGAATACATGGTCAGGGCGGTTCCGATGTTCTTCAGATTGGACTTGCACGCCGTAGCCTGGCCTTGAGCGCGAGCACGAATGAAGTTCGGAACCAGGATCGCCGCCAGGATGGCAATGATGGCAATGACGATCATCAGCTCGATGAGTGTGAAGCCTGTACTGCGAGAGCGGAATTGCATGTGGCCCCCTTGATTTTCAGATATGAAGCGACAATGAAAGAACCCGTAAAGATTATATGTTTTTCCTTCCCGCGTCAAGCCGTTCCGAAACAAGTGGCTGTCACTGCACCGTGTCGCCAGGTTTGCGGGAGGAACAGGCTCGCGCTGTGAGGGAAGGGTCGCGTTCGCGTGCGCGAGGGGGCTCTCAGACGCGCGAGAGGAAGATGGGAAGGTTCAGCTTGTTGCGATAGTTGGGGCGATAGCGCACCGTGTCGTACATCGTCGCCACGTCGACACGCCGTGGCCCCTGCGCCGGATCGGGAATGGGCACGCGATCGAAGCAGCCGTTCGAGACCGCCATCATGACGTTGCTCGTGCCCTCGGTGAGACAGTCGAGCGCCATGTTCCCAAATGTCATGCCCACCAGGCGGTCCATGAAATCGGGTTCGCCGCTGCGCAGATCATAGGTGAGATCGCTGACGATGGTCTGCTGACCCGTCAGACGCTTGATCTCGTCGCTGAGATCTTCGGCCACGTTGACCTTCTTGCGGTGCCCATAAGCGTCCGGCTCGCCGTATTCACGGGTCACATGCCCCTTCCACGTGGCCCCCTCCGAGACAATGACAAGAGAGTAGTTGCTGGGATTGTTGCGCTTGTCGGTGACCACAAGGTCGACGAGCTTCTCGAGATGGACCCGATGCTCCGGGATCGCGCAGCGCAGGCTCGTGACGTAGGCTGTATACAGCGCGGTGAAGCCGGCGTCGCGTCCGAACACCCGGAAGATGCCGATGCGCTCGTGCGAGCCCACCGTGGTGAGCTGGCGCTCGATGGCCGACATCGCGCGGGTGATGGCCGTGGAGAACCCGATGCAGTACTCGGTGTTCTGCACGTCATTGTCCATCGTCTTGGGGATGGCGATGACCTTGACCCCCTCTTTGTCGAGACGCGATGCGTAGCTCAACGTGTCGTCGCCCCCGATGACGATGAGATGCTCGATGCCAAGCCGCTCGATATTCGACATCACGGCCGAGGTCATGTCAAACACCTTCGCGGAGCCCGTGCCCCTGCGCACGCGGCTCGAGGGGAAGGCGTCGCTACTGAGGAACGCGGGAACGGTCTTCATCTTCGACGGATTGGTGCGACTCGTGTGAAGAAAGGTTCCCCCCGTGCGATCGATGGTGCGGGTGTTGTCGCGCGTGAGCGTCTTGACGTAGTGCGCGTGGCTCTCAGGGTCGTCGAGGTTGACGTGGGTCAGCCCCTCCCACCCCTTGCGGATGCCGATGACCTCGAAATCCCGCTCGGTGCCGCCATACACAACCGCCTTGATGACGGCGTTGAGTCCCGGCACATCGCCTCCGCCCGTGAGAATGCCGATTCGCTTCATCGCCTCTCCTCTCTGCACGCGCCATCACCGCGCCGCGGCACGATTCCCGCCCTGAGATCGTTCCCCCTGCCGCCCGCTCTCGCACCCCGACGGGGAATCTGACAGGTCTGCTCGGGCAGAGATCGCGGCAAGAGACCGCGCGGACCCCATCAAAAAACACCGCCCCAGGGGGCGGTGCGCAGATGGCACGATGAGCCGCGAAGCGCAGCGGTCTACTTCTCGATGAGACCCGCGCGGTTCGTGTACTGCGGATAGTTTGCGGAATACCCGACACCCGCATGATTGAGACCGCTGCACACCAGGGTGTAGGAATCAGGCACCGAGGATGAGGCATACCCGTTGGTGTACACCGCCTGTGCATTGAGCGACGGACACGTGGGAATCGTCTTGATATAGTTGGGCAGCACGTTGGTGAGCACGGTGGGGAAGCGCCCACCGCTGTCATGCGTGTACATCTCGAGCGCGGTCGCGATGTTCTTCACGTTCGTCTTGCAGGCTGCAGCCTGGCCTTGCGCCTTCGACTTCACGAAGTTGGGGACCAGGATGGCGGCGAGAATGGCAATGATGGAGATCACCACCATGAGCTCGATGAGTGTGAATCCACGCTTACGGTAACCCGTGATCATAACACCGCGCCTCCAGAAGGTCATTCGCCACCCTGACTTGCTTATGAAGCGAGCCCGAGGATTCAACATATGGTTCGGCGTGGTTGCGCTGGGTCCTGTAAAGAATCACACGATGAAAAGTTTTTTTTACTCGCGGCCTACAGAATCGAGCTCCACCGATCACACCGTCAATATGAAGAGGTCGGCAGGTAGCGCTGGAGCAGCGGCGCAAGACGTGTTCGCATCTCATCCGAGATCAGGATCGGGTCGGTCATGATGGTGTTGGCAAGGGCTCCACGACAAGCGCATTCATCGCTCGGTCGCGCGTTCTCGATGACACGAAGCAGCAGGGCATTCGCATTGGACGCATTCGCACTGAGCGTCTCGAGAACCATCTCGACGCTCACGTGCTCATCCTTCCAGACATCGTAGTCAGTGACCAGCGCGATCGTGGCGTAGCACATCTCGGCCTCGCGCGCCAGCTTGGCCTCCGGCAGGGCGGTCATGCCGATGATCGAGGCTCCCCAGCTGCGATACAGGTTCGACTCGGCCCGCGTCGAGAACAGCGGCCCCTCCATGCATACATAGGTCCCCCCGCTGTGCACACGCACCGGCATGTCGGAGGCACTGTCTGCGATGAAGGCGCGCAAGCGCCCGCAGAACGGCTCGGCAAAGCCCACATGAACGGCCATCTCGTCGAAGAAGGTCCCGGTGCGCAGCCGTGTGCGGTCGATCAGCTGATCGGGAAGCACGAAGTGGCGCGGCGCCAGCTCTTCCCTGAGGCTCCCCACGGCGCTCACCGAGAAGACGGTGCTCACCCCGAGCTTCTTGAGCGCAAAGATGTTGGCCCGATAGGGAACGTGCGTGGGATTGTGACGATGCCCCTTGCCGTGGCGCGCGATGAACGCCACGTCACGGCCTCCGACACGGGCGTGAACGATGCTCGACGAGGGGGGGCCGAACGGGGTGTCGACCTCGATCTCGGAGATAACCTCCACACCTTTCATGGCGTAGATCCCTGATCCGCCGATCACACCGATTTCAATGGACTGCATGTCTTCCTCCCCGAGTCGCTTGATGAAGGTTCGACCGTTCTCTGCCTGGCCGAGAGACTCCTACCCGCCCGGCGGTCTGATGCACAGACGAGATCAGAGAATCGACTTTCCCAGCGCCGACAGGATCAGCTCAACCCCGAGCTCGGCGGTCCGGTTGTTCACGTCGAGAACCGCATTCACCTCGGTGATCTCGAGCGCCAGCATGCCCCCATGCTCGGCGATGATCTCGAGGGCCAGGTGGGCCTCGCGATAGGTGAGGCCGCCGCGTACGAGGGTGC
>RGZZ01000304.1 GCA_010028905.1 Pseudomonadota bacterium
TTCGTGACTCCCTCGTTGGTTGGAGACAGGGGTGCGGCTCTACTCCTCAATGGTGCCACACGGCTCCCCCCTCTCGCCATTGACGGGTTGTGAACACATCGTCACACCTCCGTCAAATCTGTCGGGGCTGCCTGGAGGGCAGGGCCACGTTGCGGCGGAATCAATCTGTCTGATGAACGTTGGCTCTGAACGCGCCGCATCTGCTTCTGCTGTCGAGGGTGAACGGTCGTCGCTTGAGGGGGGGGTTGACCGTCGGGTGCGGTCGTCCCTCGGGGCTGTTCTCGGTCACGCCGAGATACTGCTCGAGGCGCCTCCAGTTCCGCTCTCGCCCGCGATTCGCGCCGGCGTGGAAGCCGTGCATCGCCTGGCTGCCGATGCGCTGCGCTCGCTCGATTCACTCGCCGCGACATTCGCAGGGGGTGACTCGGAGCCCCGTCTGGCTGAGCTCCTGCGCCGTCAGCTTCGCCTGCCGCTTCGCACAGTGGTGGCGAACGCCGAGACTTTGCTCGAGGACATCGAAGACGAGCGTTCCGAGCGGTTGCTGCTCGACGTCCGTCAGATCGAGAAGGCGGGACGCTCGCTGCTCTCCTATCTCGATGAGCAGACCGGGCGCGTGATGACGCCGGGGCGCTCGAGCACGGTCGAGGCGTGCGCCCCCGATGGAGGGGGAGAGCCCGTTGAGGGCCGCCCCGGTCGCATTCTCGTGGTTGACGACAGCCGCACCAACCGTCTGGTACTCACGGCGCATCTCGAGGCCGAGGGCTATTCTGTCGTCGCGGTGAGTGATGGGAAGGATGCCCTCGAGTCTGCGCGGAGTGGCGCTGTTGACGTGGTGCTGATGGACGTGGTGATGCGGGGCATGTCGGGGCTCGAGGCGTTGCGTCTCCTGCGGTTGCGACACTCTCTCACCGAGCTGCCGATCATCATGGTGACCTCCATGGCTGAATCTGAAGACACGGTGACGGCGCTCGGACTCGGCGCCAATGACTATGTCACCAAGCCCATCGACTTCCGCGTCCTGGCGGCACGCATCCGCACGCAGATCTCGCTGCGGCGCGCCACAGAGCAGGTCCAGGCGCTTGCATCGGCGCTGCGGACCCGAAACGAGTTCATCCGCGCCACCATGGACCGGTACCTGAGCACGCAGGTGGTGGAGAACCTCCTCGAGACACCGGATGGTCTCCGCCTCGGGGGCGAGCGGCGGGTGGCGAGCATCTTGATGAGCGATCTGCGAGGGTTCACGGCGCTGACCCAGGCGGTTCCCCCGGAACAGGTCGTGCGCATCCTCAATCGCTATCTGGGCACCATGAGCGAGATCATTCGTGAGTTCGACGGCACGGTTGATGAGTTCATCGGCGACGCCATCCTCGCGCTGTTCGGTGCGCCGATGATGTCGCCTGACGACGCCGAGCGCGCGGTGGCCTGCGCCGTGAAGATGCAGCGGGCGGTGGAGGCGATCAACCGTGCCAACCGTCAGGACGGTCTGCCGGAGATAAAGATGGGGGTTGCCGTGAACACCGGCGAGGTGATCGTGGGGAACATGGGGTCGACCCAGCGGGCCAAGTATGGAGCCGTGGGCAATCCCGTGAACATCGCCGCGCGCGTCGAGTCGTACACGGTAGGCGGGCAGGTGCTCATCACCGAGAGCACGTTGCGCGCGGCCGGGGAGATCATTGACGCCGACGGGCCTCGCACCCTGCAGGCCCAGGGGTTGCGCGTGCCTATCGAGGTCTATGAGGTGCGGGGCATTGGTGGGCGCCACGACCTGTCAGTTCCTCGTCAGGAGATCCCGCGAGCGGGTCTCTCCCGCCCAAGGCAGGTTCGCTGCGCGCGCATGCGTGAGAAGCGTCAGGACGGGGAGGAGTTCGTCGCCGAGATCGTTGCGCTCTCGCGAGACGATGCCGAGATCTCGTGTCCGGACGCGGTGCGCCCGCTCGAGACCCTGCGCCTGCGGTTCTGTGACGATGCCGGTGCTGATGTGGCCGGAGACGCCTATGGCAAGGTTCTCGAGGCGCAGCCAGAGAGCGGCCGCTTCGTCCTTCGCTTCACGGCTTTCGACCCCTCGGCGCACGCCTGGCTTCTCGACGCCCTGTCACGCATTGAGAAGGGCTGAGCGCTCCCCCTGGTCTCGCATCGATGACGGTTGGTAACATACCGGCAACCACTCCCGATCCGGCTTCTACTATCATCGAAGGTGAGCATGTCTTGGGAGGGAGAGGTCACGATGTCGCAGCGCCCTGTCACGGGTCTCACGACGTTTGCGCCGGTCAGGTCGACGTGGACGGGTCAAGCCGACCTGCATCGCGCGGGTAGCCCCTGCGCAACGGGCCCTCAGTCCGCGCCTCTCGATCAGGCGCAGATCTCGACGGCGGCGTCGGCTTCCCCGACACCCGTGCACGCACGCACGCATTCGCCTGTGGTGGGATATCTCATCGACAAGGCAAAAGATGTTGCCACCGCTGCGGCATTGACGATGCTCCATCCGCTCACATTTCCCCAGACCCTGCTCTCGCTTGTCATCTCGCTGGGTTCGACGGGCCATCGCGTGAGCGGCAGCCTCGGGTTTGCGATGTACGAAGACGCCAAGGGCCTCGCGAAGACCCTTGGCAACGTGCTGCAAGACCCTGGTGCGTTCACGCCCGGCTTTCTCTCGTTCGGGTTTGGTCACGTCTCAGACGAACTGTTCGTTCACGAGCAGCAGCACTACTTCCAGAGCCTGGTCACGGGTCCGCTCTACCTGCCGGGGCTGGCCTTCGAAGCGCTGCGGGCCACCCGGGAGTGCGGCGCGAACTCGACCTGCATACACCGAGTCAGCCGCTTCGAGATCGACGCCGCGCTGGCCGAGCGCGTGGGGCCGCATTTCCCCTTCGTCGATCCGTCGGTGCCTGCCGTCGCGCAGGGCGCATCGCCCGGGCGCACCTGACGCCACCGCTCAGACGGGGCGTAGCGCGACCTCGACCCGGTTGCGGCCGCCGTTCTTGGCGCGGTACAGGGCCTCATCGGCGGCGCGGAGCAGGCGAGAGGGGTCTCCTCCGGCGCGGTCGTTGGCCGCCACACCGATGCTCACGGTCACGGGGATGACCCCATACGCTGTGGTCACAGGGTCGCTGGCAATCGATTTGCGAATCCGCTCGGCGGCCGCATAAGCCATCTCGGTCTGGGTGTCTGGCATGACGATGAGGAACTCCTCGCCACCGTACCGCCCCGGCTTCGACGCCTGGCGAATGGTCTCGCGAACCCGGCCCGCCACGGCTTTCAGCACCTCATCGCCGGCCTGATGGCCGTACGCATCGTTGATCTTCTTGAAGTGATCGACGTCGGTGAGGAGGAGGGCGAAGGCTCCGCGGCCGCGATTGGCCTTCTCGGCCACCTGTTCGAGCTCGTCCATCACCGCCTTGCGGTTGAGCAGGCCGGTCATGCCGTCGTGCGTGGCGTCGAACAGGAGCCTCTCGGTGGTCTCCAGCAGCTGCTTCTGCCCCGCGCGTGACACGAGAACCCCACCCGCGAAGGCGATGGCTTCGAAGGCAAACGTCAGCAGAGCGCCGCCCAGTCCGAGGGTGAGCGCTCCGACCGCGCAGCCCGCAATGACGCCCCCGAGGGCCAGGGCACTCGCCATCTGCGGCTGGTTCATCACGATGTTGTCGAGGGGGCCCAGCCCCACGGATCGCTGCACAAGCACGGCAGCCGTCGGAGGCGCCTCTTCCGCCGGTGGAGGTCCGAACAGGGAGGCCAGGCCTTTCACGAGCGGGTTTGTCTCAGCGGGCTCCTCGACGTAGGGGGCGGGAATGCCTTCAAAGATAGGACCGCTCGACACGGAGCTCGCCGACTGTACGATCTCGGGCTGGCCGATGCTTTCCGGGCCACCGCCGCCGAGCCGATTGCGCGCGACGCTCTCGCCCGCCCGCAGCTTTGGGGCGTGCTGTGACTCGGTGTCGTGCAACCGGTTCGATATGTTGCGGGGATCTTCGATGTGCACGTGTCAGCGGCGCTCCTCACGCGCGTGGCGGCTCGCCTGCCGAGCCGGCGGGTACGGCCTTCCGAAAGGCCAGTCTGGCGGACGTCTTCTGTGATGATTCACTGTGGATCTTCGAGTCAGGGAACAGGTGTCCTGCGCACAGGCGCCCGGGTCGAGCCTGATGTTGCTGGCCCGTTCACGCGGCTCGTGACCGAACCGCCACGCGGTGCGCGCCTCTTGGGCACGAACATGGGGCGTGTCCCCCACGGTGTTGTGGTGGACAACCGCGTGTCCCCCACGGTGTTGTGGTGGACAACCGCGTGTCCCCCACGGTGTCGTGGTGGACAACCACGTGTCCCCCACGGTGTCGGGGTGGACTTCAGCTTGCGGGGTGGCCTCGCGGCATGTTAACAGGCCGGCAATCATATGTTAACATCGGTAACGTGCTGTTCTCCCGTTCGGGTGCGCGTCGGCGTATCATGACAAGGAAAGGGACGAAGGGGCGATGAGGCGGAGTTCACGATGAGCGGCGATCACGACGAGTCTCACCTCGATGCGCTCAAGCGGGCTCTGCGAGACCCCAGCGAGGCGCTGTGGCGCGCGGCGTGCGCCGAGTTGGCGACCCTTGCTGTAGACGAGTATCTCGCGCGTGAAGAGATACAGCGCCTCGCGACCTGTCCCAATGCGGAGCTCCGCCTGCGCGGCATCCACGCGCTGGCCTACCTGGCCGAGCAGTGCCCGGAAGAGGCGCGTCAGATCTTCTTCGAGCTCCTCGAAGAAGAAGAGGCCGAGACCGATCCTGTCTTCACCGAGGCGCTCTTCCAGATCGTGGCCCATCTCCCGCCGCAGATGGCCTGCCACATCGTCGACGACCTGTGCGACGATGGCAGGGAGACCGTGAGATCTGCGGTCGCGGGGGCCTTGCTCTCGTTTCGCGGTTGGCGGCCGGGCTTGGTCGTCGACCTCGCCCGTGACCCATCCGATCAGGTGCGGTGCACGCTGGCCCTCACCCTGGCTTCAGTCGAGAAGACCGCAGAGGTGGCTCAGGCTCTCGCGATTCTCGAGGCCGCTCCGGAGCCGCATGTGCGCGCGTTCGTCGCGGAGGCTTGCGCCCCGCCCAGGGTCGCGCCCCCGCGCGCGTCGGCGGGGAACGCTGCACCTGCTACCGTGGGATTGCTTCGCGGCGCGTTTGATCCGCGCCTCACGTCTTCGCGCCTGGCCGTGCTCTTGCGCGATGCGCCCTGCTCTCCTGCCCTGGCGGCAGAGGTTGAAGAGGTCTTCGCGCTTCACCCGCGTCACGCGGGCGAGGTGATGCTGCCGCTGATCGAGACTGTGGGGCTGCCCTCGCTTCTCGGCCAGCTGGTCTGGATGGCCAGGGACCCTGAGGTCGCTGCGCTGTGCCGCATCCTGCACCCGCTGTGCGCTGCGTTTGCAGAGGTCTCCGAGCACACGCCACGGCTTCTGCTCGAGGCCCTCGAGGGACAGCAGGGCCTCCATACGAGCGCATTGCGCGATGTCGCGGGGCAGTGTGTATCGGCAACGCGGGCGAGCGACGTCGATGCCATCATCCGCTGGGCGTCGACGGCCGATGCGAACGCGCTGACGCCCCTCGTGCAGATCGCGGAGGCGCTGCAAGAATGCACCGACCTGGCGCTCCTCAGTGAGGTCCACGCGAGTCTCCCTGGCTTTGCGGCGCGTCTGGAGGCAGAAGAGCCTGTGCTGCATCGACATCTGATGCGCGCCGTCATCGGACGCTGGGGCGATGTCATCGATTCGTCGCTCGAGGAGATGGTCTCGGAGATGACGTCTTGACGGACGGGATCGAGGCGATCGGCGCAGCTTCTTCTCCCGCGCCTGCGGCGGCGGCCACACCCGCCGTGCAGACGACGAAGGTGACCGCTTCTGCGGGCACCGCGTCAGCGTCTCACGACTGGGGACGTGATCGCTTTCACGCGACCGAGTCGGCGGAGCCTGACGCCGCATCTCACGGTGGGGGAGCGTCCGGCTCGGCGGCAGATCATTTCGCCTGGGCGCGGGACGGCCACGAATCGGCTCATGATCGCGCGGAGAAGGCGATCACCGGACGTTCCGACGACGAGACCGAAGCCCCCGATTCGTCTGACACGAAGTCGCACGACGAGAAGTCCGACAAGAAGTCGCACGATCAGAAGCACGACGCGAAGTCACACGACGAGAAGCCAGAATCGAAGTCGCACGAGAAGAAGCACGACGCGAAGTCGCCCGACAAGAAGCCCGACGCGAAGTCGAGCGACAAGAAGCCAGAATCGAAGTCG